>CAYUNO010000040.1:0-12805 GCA_964446075.1 uncultured Flavobacteriaceae bacterium
CTAAGAATTGGGTGACTTCCCAGGGTCCGTTGGTCAATTGTGTGATTTTAGGAGAATTAACCCCTGCCAAAAATTCAAATAAATATAAATGATTAAAGCCATTGCCTTCATGTTCTAAGATGAAGTTAGTATTGGAGTTAGGCAAAAAAATTGGACCGTTTTCAGGTTCTACATACTTGGGGTGAGATAGCACCAAATCAGTTGAAACTAATAATCCTGTTTCAGTGTTGTATTTTCTCAATTCCATTCTGTTTTGCTCGCGATTTACCCAAGAGATGTATAAAAATTTCTCATCGGGTGTAAAGGTTAAATTAGTAAGAAATTGATCATAACTACCTTCACATTTTACATAGACTAATTTTTTGCTTAGTGGATCAAAAATCCCAACGGTTACTGTGTGACTGCTATCTCCAGCCATGGGATACCTGAATTGATCGGATTTCGCAGGTCGTTTACTAATGTCAATTAGCGGGTATTGAGGAACTCTGCGTTCATCCATGCGATAAAACGCTAATTTCTTTCCTTGTTTTCCCCAAAATAATCCTTTCGAAATTCCAAATTCATTTTGATGCACGGATTGGCCATAAACAATACCATTCCCGCCATCTTCAGTAACTTGATATACAGTTGCTGCATATTTTCCAGAGCTTTTGTCCGCTTCTGTCCATCCTTCCAACTGTTGAACATATATATTGTTGTTTCCAACAAATGCCAACCAATTGTTGTTTTCTGACATTTCTTGGGCAACAACATCCAACTTTGCAGATTGCTCATTTAAATATCCCTCGTCAAATGCAAATCTTGATTTTAGCAATAATTTAAACGTTGGTTTACCCGAATTTTCAATCGATTTATCCCAAATATTGACAATTGAATTGTTGTAATTAAACCAACCAGTAGTTTCGGAAGTCCAGTTGATTAACGGAAAACGTGTTGACTTACTTACAGGTAGTTTAATTGTTGATGACAATAACGCGTTAAATGAATCTCTGCTTATTAGAAATGTTTTACTATTTAATGTCTGATTAAAATTACTTAAAGAATATCCCCATAATGTATCATTTATTACCATCGTAAACGTAGATTCGCCTTTCCAACGAAATGATGGAGGAGGTTGAGGATTATTTAAAGATTGAAAGCATTCTTGTAAACTGATTAACTTTTTTGATTGACCAGTTGCAGGATCGGTTACTATACCACCAGCGAAAGGGTCGTTATTGATTAGTTTTTCGGAGTTTCCCTGTGAGAATAATAATTGGCTAATTCCTCCAACCATTAACAATAACACCGTTTTTCTTACTAACATGATGAGATATAATTTAGTTTGTTGCAAATTTGCCGTAAAATATTCATATGAGCCTACAATCAATCATAGAAAATGCTTGGAACGATAGAGATTTGTTAAAAAATTCTGATACGATTACTGCCATAGAATCGGTAATTGCCGATTTGGATTTAGGAAAATTAAGAGTTGCAGAGCCTTTACCATCAGGCGATTGGCAAGTGAACGATTGGGTGAAAAAAGCGGTAATATTATATTTCCCAACCCGTAAAATGGAAGTAATGCATGCTGGACCAATGGAATTTTTCGATAAAATGCCATTGAAAAAGAATTACGAACAATTGGGAATTCGAGTTGTACCTCATGCCGTTGCTCGATATGGAAGTTATATTTCTCCTGGAGTTATTTTAATGCCGAGTTATGTAAATATTGGGGCATATGTGGACCAGGGTACAATGGTTGATACCTGGGCTACAGTTGGAAGTTGTGCTCAGATTGGTAAGAATGTTCATTTAAGTGGAGGTGTAGGCATCGGTGGAGTGCTAGAGCCTGTGCAAGCTTCGCCCGTGATTATTGAGGATGATTGCTTTATTGGCAGCAGATGTATTGTTGTGGAAGGGGTTCGCGTGGGAAAACAAGCCGTATTAGGAGCTGGTGTAACATTAACCATGAGCACCAAAGTAATTGATGTTGAAACTGGCGAAGAATTGCCAAAAGGTTATATTCCTGAACGCAGTGTAGTAATTCCGGGGAATATTAAAAAAGTCTTTGCAGGGGGTGAATTTTATGTCCCGGCTGCACTTATCATCGGAAAAAGAAAAGCATCAACAGATTTGAAGACCTCGTTAAATGACGCATTGCGTGAACACAATGTTTCAGTTTAATGTCAATACAATAGATATGAGTTCTCTAATTACCCTGTATTAATTATAAACTTGTTGATTATTGAATAAAGTAAATTAACTGAATATTGAATTCATCGTATTTAAATATTGGTTTCGATGCTAAACGCTTGTTTTTTAATTCATCCGGATTAGGAAATTACAGTAGAACATTAATTGAAAATTTAGTGTTTCATTCAGATCGTGAATCGCTAAAATTTAAAATTTCTCTTTTTACTCAAAAACAACCTAGCTTAAAATTTGCCAATAACTATCCACAAATTGGAAATGCATTATTGGATAATAGGGTTTCCGTTTTCACTCAGCGTTCCTTCAATCCAATTTGGAGAACTTGGGGAATGGGGAAAGCCGCACAAAAATTGGGTATGGATGTTTTTCATGGTTTATCCAACGAAATACCTCAGGATTTGCCAAAAGGAATATTGTCGGTAGTTACTATTCACGACGTATTATTCAAGCAATTTCCTAGACAATACTCTTGGTTAGATCGAAAAATATATGATTATAAAACGGCGTATGCACTGAAACACGCCAATAAAATAATTACGACTTCCCATGCTTCGGCAAATTCAATTAAATCGTATTACTCATTGCCTAAGTCGAATATCCATGTAGTTTATCAATCAATACAATCGGAGTTTTTTGAACCCTATTTAGAAAATAATTCAACAGAAAAATCCGCGATTACATCGGATTACATTTCTCAAGTAATTGAATCGGCACCCTATATTATTTATCATTCTACATTTAATTATAGAAAAAATCATCTTCGCTTATTGAAGGCATTTAATGCTATCAAAGATCAGGTAGAATTCAACTTGGTATTACCGGGTTTCATGGGACATTCATGGAAAACGGTAAACGCCTACATCAAAGAAAATAAATTAGGTAAAAGAGTTATTGCAATGGGGGCCGTTTCTACTCATGTTTTGATTGCGTTGATGCATAATGCAAAAGGATTTATCTATCCATCGTTGAACGAAGGATTTGGTATTCCGCTGGCCGAAGCCGCCGCTATGAAATTACCGTTTATGGTATCGGATATTCCTGTATTTAGAGAATTAATAGGTCAAGAAACCGATTTTTTATTTCAACCAGACGATATTCATTCTATTTCAAGAGCATTGTTATTGTTAAACGAATTAAACAAAACAAAGGATGTAGAAACCAATTGGGCTCAATTGCATCAATCAATAGTAAATAAAACACATCCAAATCAGGTGGCAAAACAGCTGATGGAAATCTATCAGTCGTGAAGATTTTATAAATTACTTTTGAAAATTTTAACAGCGATAGCCAATAAAACTACGCCGAAAGATTTTCTCATAGCAAGAAGGCCTGCCTGACCAATTTTAGATTCTATCCAGCCAGTTGCCTTTACCACAATGAAAATAAATAGCAAGTTTGGAAGAATACCCATTAAGATTGTTGTTTCGTTGTAGATGGCTTTTAAGGATAGTATGGTTGTAAGTGTCCCGGTACCAGCGACTAAAGGAAAAGCAATAGGTACTACGGAACCACTAGGGATTTTAGGATCTGTTTTAAAGATATCAATGCCCAAAACCATTTCCAAGCCTAGAATAAACATCACAATGCTACCAGCAACGGCAAAAGACGCTTTATCAACCCCCAAAAAATTCAAAAGAAATTCACCGATGTAAAGAAAACTAATCATCAGAATACCTGCTGCGATAGTGACTTTACTCGCATGGATATCAGGGATTTTTTTCTTTAACGATATGATTACCGGAACCGATCCAAGCATATCTATTACGGCAAATAATGTAAAGGCAACGGTGGTAATCTGACTAAGTTCCATAGAGTTAACTAAATGGTGAATTGGGTTCTTTGGCTATAACATTGTAGGTTAATTTATCTGCTAATCTTGGGAATAGTTTATTGATCCAAACAGCTAATTTTCCTTGCAGTGTTAAAATTAAATACATTCGTCTTTTTTCAATTGCATTGATTACGTCAATTGCAACTTCATCGGAAGACATTAAGTTCTTTTCGTTTAATGGCGATTCATCTTGGGTTTTACCTTCAGAATTCAGTGCCGTTTTCCGAATATTGCTAGCAGTATAACCAGGACAGGCAATTAACACGTGAACTCCAGTTTTTAAATTTTCGCAACGCAAACTTTCTAAAAATCCTTGCATCGCAAATTTACTCGCACTGTAGCCTGTGCGCGCAGGCAATCCTTTAAATCCAGCAATTGATGAAATACCCACTAAGCTGCCTCTATTTTTCAATAGTTCAGGCATTGCGTATTGAGTACAATATACCGTACCCCAAAAATTTGTATTCATCAATTTTTCTAACACCTCAGAATCGGTATCCTTAAATAAACCACGCATACTAATCCCAGCGTTATTGATTAAAATATCCAATCGACCTAATGAATCGATACCACCCTCAATAAATCGTTTACAATCTGTTTTTAGACTAACATCCCCTCTACAAACAAAAACTACGGCACCCAACTTCTCGCATTCGTTGGCTGTTTCGGTTAATGCTTCCAAATTTCTAGCCATCAACGCTAGGTTAAATCCGCGTTTTGCAGATTCAATGGCTAGTGATTTTCCAATTCCACTACTGCTACCTGTTATAAATACGGTTTTTTTTTGCATTAGGATTTCCATTTAATCGAACATCCAACAGCGGGTATCTCTGGATAATCGATTTCTAAGCCATCTAAAGTATATTCAATTGCATCCTCTAAATAAACCTGCATAACAGCATTGGAATTTTCCCAGTTGTCATCAATAGCTCCCTTATACACTAATTCTCTTTTGCTGTTGAACAAGAACACTTCTGGGGTTCTTTGCGCACCGAGTGATTTGGCAACAGACTGATTTTCATCGAGTAAGTATGGGAATGGCATGTTTAATTGTTTATGTAATTGTTGCATTGCCTCCATTCCATCTTGCGGGTAAGCTACCGTATCATTAGAACTTATCGCCATTACACCTAAATTATCTTCCTCATACTTGTTAGCTAAACTTATCAATCTAGACCAATAAGCTTGTGCGTAAGGACAATGATTGCAGCTTACAATTATCAAAAGTGCATATTTATCAGCAAAATCATAACTGTTTACAGTTGTTCCATCTGTGGATGTTAATTCAAAATGCGTTAAAGTATCACCAATATTCATATTACAAAGTTACAATTAATACCAATTGATAATTTTGAAATTGATGTTGTTCTATAGGCGCGCATTATCGTAATTTGTAAGTTCATGGAGCAGTTTGTTGTTTCGGCCAGAAAATACAGACCCACTACATTTGAAGATGTAGTAGGACAGAAACATGTGGCGGAAACGTTGATGCATGAAATCAACAATAATAAATTAGCCCAAGCTTTTTTGTTTACCGGTCCAAGGGGAGTTGGTAAAACTACCTGCGCGAGGATTTTGGCTAAGGTTATTAACACCCAGGAAAATTCGGATCCTGATCAAGATTTTGCATTTAATATATTCGAGATGGATGCTGCTTCAAACAGTGGAGTAGAAGATATCCGAAATCTAATTGAACAGGTGCGAATTCCGCCCCAAGTTGGTAGATACAAAGTATATATTATTGACGAGGTTCACATGTTATCTCAAGCAGCGTTTAATGCTTTCTTGAAAACATTGGAAGAACCTCCAGCCTATGCAATTTTTATTTTAGCCACCACGGAAAAACACAAAATTCTACCAACCATTTTAAGCAGATGTCAGGTGTTTCATTTTAATCGTATAGAAACGATTGACATGGTAAATCATTTGAAAGGAATTGCTGAAAAGGAAGGTGTTTTTGCCGATGAAGATTCCTTGCATTTAATTGCAAGAAAGGCCGATGGAGGACTTCGAGATGCCTTGAGTATGTTTGACCAGTTGGTGAGTTTTGGAGGAGGTAAGATAATTTATGAAACAGCGGTTGAAATACTCAGTGTATTGGATACGGATGTGTTTTTTGAATTGGTTAACGACTTATTAGACAATAATGTAGCCAATACATTGTTGATGTACGATAAAGTAATTCGAAAAGGATTCGATGGTTCCATTTTTATTGGTGGTTTAGCAGCACACTTTCGGAATTTGGCCGTTTCTAAAGACTCCAAAACAGAAAATCTCTTGGATGTTTCAGCAACCTTTAGGCAGAAGTATCTTGAACAGTCAAAACGCAGTAGTTTCTCCTTTATCCTCAATGCTTTAAATTTAGTTAATGAAGCAGATGAGAAATATAGAAACAGTAGAAATCCTCGATTGATGGTAGAATTGCTGTTAATGAAATTAGCCAATTTGAATGCCTTAATTGCGGTTGCTCCGGCTTGGGAAGACTTAAAAAAAAAACTTAACCAAGGCGGTGTAATACAAGGATTAGGAGGGGGAGCGTCTCAAACTCGTACCGCAAACGACCGATTGCAAGCGGTTATCATCGAAGAAAAAGACACAAAACCTGCTGAAATTTCAAAAATTCAATCTAAAGCCAACGAAGTTCTTGGCGGAAAACTATCCTCTTTTGAAGCTTTTAAACGTCAAAAATTAGAAGAGAAAGCAACGCAATCGGCGGGCAAAAATAACGTTCAAGAAGATCATGAATCTTCTAGTAGTGTTAAACAAAACGCGGTTTCAATTTCAACGAATGTTCAGAATTTAGATAGTGAGATTGCCCTTCCTCAGGAATTAAATCAGTTTGCCAATAACGAATTTAATCAGACTCAAAATAAACCCCATCAATCGGAATCAACGATAAGTTCCACTCAAGCACTGGATGGTGTAGAAAATAAAACCGATAATGAATCGATTAAAGGGGTAGCAGTAACTTCAGAACAGTTGAACAATGCAATCCAACAATTTACTTCTACTCAGGGTGCTCGTGTTTCTTCGGCTTTAAAACTGTTGACCTACTCTTTAACAGCTGAAAATTGCTTGAAAATAGTGTTAGGCTCTAAAGCACAGGAAGGTCTAATTGAAGAAGTTAGAGCATTGTTAATTCAATTTTTAAATAAAACTTTGCCGGTTAAAATAACAGGATTAGAAACGGAATTAGCCGAGTTAGAGAACACGGAAAGACGACCTTATACCGATAGAGAAAAGTTGGAATATCTAACAAAAAAACACCCATTATTGGCTAAAACAATTGAAGATCTACAATTGCGTATTCCCTAATCGGCAATTATTCTATTTTTATAGGTTATTTTAACCGGTTTACTTCTAAAAGCAAGCTTTTATTTGTTATTTTGTGAAAGGATATTCATGCCAAATTTATCGTTTCAAAACACGGAAATTGCCTTTGCCCATAAATCGACTAAGGAGTTGAAGCAGGCAAAAATGTTATTTAAATCCTTCAATTACCCCTGGCTGATAAAATACGGTGATACTTTAGCAAGATTGGCCATTACAATCGGTTGTAAATCTGTTATCAAAAATACTATTTTCAAGCAGTTTTGCGGGGGAGAATCCATCACTGAATGCGAACAGCGGATTCAGTCATTGGCAAAATCTGACATTGGAACCATTTTAGATTATTCTGTGGAAGGGGAAGAAGAGGAATCTGTTTTTATTGATACATGCGAAGAAATAAAAAAGACCATTGATAAAGCGGCTGGTAATTCTCAAATTCCTTTTAGCGTTTTTAAAGTAACAGGTATTATTGCGTTTGAAATATTGGAAAAAGCTTCAAACCACATAAATAAACAGAATAATGTACCAAGTTCTGAAATTGGGAAACAATTATCTACGGATGATGCCAAACATTGGGAATTGGGGGTAAATAGATTTTTTGATATAGCTAAGCACGCACATTCCAAACAAGTCCGATTGTTTGTAGATGCCGAAGAATCTTGGATTCAACCTGCCATTGATCGTTTAGCGGAAGAGGCGATGGAGTTGTACAATATGGAAATGGCAATAATTTTTAATACGATTCAGTTATATCGACATGATCGACTAGCGTATTTAAATCAAATTATAAAATCAACTTCCGGATTTTTAGGATTTAAGTTGGTTCGAGGTGCCTACATGGAAAAAGAACGAACTCGCGCCAAAGAATTTGGTTATAGCGATCCAATTCAACCCAATAAGGCTGCAACGGATGCGGATTACAATGCAGCAGTAAAATTGTGTTTAGAAAACCACGCCCGAGTTTCTGTTTGTATTGGTACTCATAACGAAGAAAGTAGTTTGTTAGGTACACAAATTCAAGCTGCTCAAAATATTGAATCGAATAGTTCCCATGTCTTTTATTCTCAATTATTGGGAATGAGCGATCATATCAGTTATAACCTAGCGCATGCGAAGTATAATGTTTGTAAATACGTGCCCTACGGGCCAGTGAGTGCCGTGATTCCATATCTAACGCGAAGAGCTCAAGAAAATAGCGGAATGGCGGGTCAAATGGGTAGAGAACTTTCCTTGATTAATTCCGAAATAATAAGAAGGAAATCATGAATTCCATCAGCGAGAAAATAAGTAAATGGTCGCCATGGATAGCCCTGGTTGGAATTTTTTACGTGTTAATTGGTGGTTTATTATTACCGTTGAATCCTGGAATTACCGGAGTAAATAAATCCTTGTTGTATTCGGATTCGGTTCAGACAATTACCGTAAAGACCTATCAATTTCCCAAACATACTGTTATAAGGAAGGTTTGGCTAAGAACCACTATTCCCAATAAACAAGGTGCATTTTCATTTTTTGAAGCAAAGGTATTTGCACAGGATCAAGTAGATATTACCAAAACATTTGCAATTCAAACCCATTGTATTTTGGGTAATTCCGATGTCAAATCACAAGATTTGGATTTATGGGTAGAGTATAACAACGATTTAATTTTCCTACCAAAGAGTTTTTATTTGAAAAAATCGGTTAAAGATACAATTCAGAAATCGGCAAACTTCGCGGATTTTAATACTAAAGATCGCCCAAATAACAGCAAAGGATTGACCTTCCCTAATCGTGTTACGTTAAATGAGAGTATTCGAAATTTGTTTTATCATGTGCCGATGTGGTTTTCCATGATCTTGTTATTGGCAGTAGCTGCCATCTTTGGAATACGGTATTTAACCAATGGAAATTTAGAAAATGAATACCGATTTGATGCTTTAATAAAGGTTGGAATTGTATGTGGCGTGCTTGGAATGATTACAGGTGCCACTTGGGCCAGAGCAACTTGGGGTTCTTGGTGGCCAAAGGATGATCCCAAATTAAACGGCGTTGCAATTGGTATGTTAATGTATTTAGCCTATTTGGTCTTACGTTCTACCTTAACAGATCCTTACCAAAAAGCGAGAATTTCCGCTATTTATTCCGTGTTTGTCTTTCCAATTTTTATTGCATTAATCGCAATTATGCCCAAATTGGCTGAAAATTCGCTTCACCCAGGTTCTGGGGATAGTGTTGGATTCAATCAATACGATTTGAATTCTACCTTACGGATGTTTTTTTGGCCTGCAGTTATTTCATGGATTGCTTTGTTCTGGTGGATAGCAGATATTGTATATCGCTTGCGTAAAATAGAAGAATTACAATTACAGAAAGAATATGAAGAAAATGTTTAATAAGAGTTTAAAACAACTGTTTTCACTAGGTTTGTTATTGATTCCATGTTTGGTTTCAGCACAAACCGAAACAAATAATATTACTCAAGAGTTGGATTCTAATGCCTCAGAATGGCTACAAGGATCATATCGATATAACACAGTGGTTGCAGTGTTAGCGATAATATTCTTGGGGATTTGGTTTTATTTATTACGCATGAGTCGTAGACTTCGTAAAGTAGAAGAGAAATTAACAAAATGAAAAAATTACAAATTGCTTTGTTATTGATTGCCGCTATCGGAATTGCTTCTGTTGTAAGTATGTATGGTAGTACTACCCAATATGTTTCGTTCAACGAAGCGCAAGCCATTTATCGTGACAATCCTAGCAAAACCGTACATATATTCTGTAACTTGAATAAGTCCAAAGAGATTGAATACGATCCCCAAAAAAATGCAGAGAAGCTTGTTTTTTACGCGGTTGATTCCCTAGGTGTTGAAAGTAAGGTTATTTTTAACGGCACCATTCCACCGCAATTTCAACAAATTGAAAAATTGGTATTGGAAGG
This sequence comes from uncultured Flavobacteriaceae bacterium, assembly GCA_964446075.1. Lineage (GTDB taxonomy): Bacteria > Bacteroidota > Bacteroidia > NS11-12g > UBA955 > JAGKXC01. The sequence continues at coordinate 10,278 of CAYUNO010000040.1, forward strand.
ACATGCTATTGAAAATGCTTTTTTTGCCGAAAAAGTACTAACCAAGTGTCCATCAAAATACGAAGAAACCCAAGTATCGGAGCATCCAACAGATATTCCAAAACAATAAATCATGGATACTTCAACAGCTGCACAGAAATTCTTTGGTGAATGGTTATGGATCGGTAATTTGGGCCATTCGTTAACGGTAATAGCATTAATATCTGCAATTCTAAGTACCTTATTCTATTTTGTTAATGAGCAAAATAGGGAAGTCAGTTCTACGAGTTTCCCATGGGCTAAACGGTTTTTTCAACTTCATGTGATATCCATAGTTGGTATTTTTATCACACTATTTGCTATCATTTTTTATCATCGATACGAATACCACTACGCTTGGAGACACTCATCCAACGCCTTACCTGTTCATTACATGATTTCCTGTTTTTGGGAAGGGCAAGAGGGTAGCTTTTTGTTGTGGTTGTTTTGGAATTCAATTTTAGGATTAATTCTACAACGGTCCGCTAAAGAATGGGAGAACCCGGTAATGGTGGTAGTAGGTTTTGCACAAATTGCCTTGTCTTCCATGTTGATTGGTTTTCAATTTGGCGATTTCAAAATTGGTTCTTCTCCATTTGATCTTTTGCGTGAACAACGACCAGATTTATTGAATATACCCATTCTAGCAACGGTTGGCATTGAAAATTATTTGCAAGTTTTTAAAGATGGAAATGGCTTAAATCCCATTCTACAGAACTATTGGATGGTAATACACCCACCAACTTTGTTTCTAGGTTTCGCTACTGCTTTGGTGCCATTTGCCTATTCCATTGCTGCATTATGGAGAGGGAATGAACGTGCATGGCTTTCCCCGGCATTAATATGGAGTTTGGTATGCGTTGGCATATTGGGATTGGGAATTATCATGGGTGGATTTTGGGCCTATGAGAGCTTGTCTTTTGGAGGTTATTGGGCATGGGATCCCGTGGAAAATGCTTCCTTGATGCCATGGTTAATTATGGCAGCAGCGGCGCATATGGTGGTGATTTCTAGATCTACGGGTCGACATTTATTTACATCCCATTTGTTAATTCAGTTATCATTTTGGTTAGTATTATATGCTACCTTCTTAACTCGTAGTGGGATTTTAGGAGACAGTTCGGTACATTCGTTTACTGATTTAGGGCTTTCAGGTCAATTGCTGTTATTTTTACTCGCGTTTTTATCCATCAGTTTATTGGTGATTGTTAAACCAAGTTGGAGGACAAAATTGGCTATTTTCTTTGTCACTTTGTTTTTGGTACCCATTGTAGCAGCATACAATTTGCCTAACGATGCCCACGACACATTTACGGTCATAATTAAATATTTGGGTATAGCGATTTTCTTACTTTTTATTGTAGCATACATTTGGATGTTATATCATCGCACCAAAGCGGACTTGCCCGATGAAACGCTGAGCTCTAGAGAATTTTGGATGTTTCTTGGTTCGATGTTTTTGATTTTATCCTTGGTTCAGGTATTCGCAGCCACATCAATTCCTGTATTTAATAAACTCTTTGGCAGTAAAACGGTGGTGCCTCCGGCTGAATCTTACAATAAAATTCAGTTGTGGTTGGCCATGCCAATCATGCTATTAATGGCGATTGCGCATTGGTTTAGATTCAAAGAAACGGACATTTTGGTTCTAAAAAAATCATTAACAAAGATTGGTATAGCAGGATTGATTGCTGGAATTAGTTTGATTTTTGGATTTGGTATTTCTGGTGTTGGATTTCAGCTATTCTTAGTTATATCTGTTTCACTCATTGTGGCTAACGCTTGGTATTTAATCGAAAAGAAAGGAATAGAATGGAAAAAATGGGGTGGGAGTTTGGCCCATGTTGGTTTTGGTGTTTTACTCTTGGGTGTACTAATCTCATCGGTGAATAAAAATGTACTTACGGGTTCAGAAGCAGGTATCGATCTTGCACCTGAAATCGATGAGAATGGAAAAATTGATGAAAAAGGTGTGAAGTTTAATCGTCAAAATCAGATTCTATATAAAAATCAGTTTCAATCGATTAAGGAATATGATGTAAAATATATTCGTGAAATTAAAGGATCGGGGAATGATAGTATAGATAAGTATTTTACTGTTGCCTTCGTAAAAAGAGACAAAAACGGTAATATAATCGATAGTTTCTCGGTTAATCCCAAAACGCAAAATAATCCCAAAATGGGAATGTTAGCAGAGCCATCTACAAAACATTTTTTACATAAAGATATATTTACCCATGTAAATTATGAAAGTGGCATGGATAGAAAGGAACCCTATGCCTCCTTTAAGACGGATACAGTAGCATTTAAAGAGGTGTTTACATCATCTACCGGTAAATTACAATTTTCGATAGATACTATGGATAAAGCTATGCAATCAAGCGGTTTGTTAATTCGACTTGCTGTAAAGGCGAAGCGATTGAATGATTCGGTCTGGTTACATCCCACTTTTGGTATCTCATCGGATATGTCGTCATTTAAATCCAAAGAAGATAATAATGAGAGTTTAG
>CAYUNO010000041.1:0-12697 GCA_964446075.1 uncultured Flavobacteriaceae bacterium
ATTTTCTATACACAAAATTACCAAAACGATTGGCAGGCGCTGGATACAGATGGTGTAAAGGATTTTAAATGGAGCCCCAATAAATGGATTAATTCCGATACGTTAAAAGTTATCTCTGCAAGACCCTTAGACACAATAGTATATAAGGTATATACCAAAGATGCCAATGGATGCGAATCCGAGGATTCAGTGAAAGTTAAAGTAATTGATCCTCCGTTAGTAAGAATCCCTAACTTGATTACTCCCAATGGCGATGGTGAAAATGAGTTTTGGGATTTAACAGAATTGAAGGATTATTGGTTATACGATATTACTTTGAGCGACAGACAAGGTAAGAAAATTTTCTATACACAAAATTACCAAAACGATTGGCAGGCGCTGGATACAGATGGTGGTCAAATGCCCGTGGGCGTTTATTTTTACCACATGAAAAATAGAAATACTGCGGAAGAATACAGAGGTTTTATACAAGTTATTAGATAATGAGAGTCATGCAAAAAAAGCAAGTTACATTTTGGACAATCGCGTTGTTTACGGCCATGCAGAGTTTTGCTCAAATGGGTGCTAAATTCGATCAGTATTATATGGATTATTCGTTGATTAATCCAGCGGCGATGAACACGCATACGCAAGGACATGTTACGGTGTTTAACAACCGGATGTTTTCTGCCGTTCCAGGTGGGCCTCAGCATACGGTTTTAAATATTAATATGCCTGTACCTTCCAAGAACACGGGATATGGCCTGTTCTACATGCGGGAGCGCGTAGGTTTTTCCGAAGCCCACAACGCATATGCAACCTATGCCTATTCTCTTCCTTTGGGTGGTGCTACCAATTTAAATTTGGGCGTGAGTGTAGGAGCTTTAAGACAATCGTTCGATATGTCGAAAGCTATTTATATCTCGGGCAATGATGATATCATCAAGAGTTTGATTATCACTCCACCGGTTACGAGAGCAGATTTGAGAGCATCGGCATTTGTTAATGGAGAAAAGTGGTTCGGTGGTTTAGCGATTTCTCGTTTAACGGCTCCAACTTTCGATTATACTTATTATAAATATAATGCTACCTATCAGTTGCAATCTCAAGCTTCGTTATTGTTAGGATTTAATATTGATGGTGGAGGAGATTTAGTAATTAAACCTTCTTTATTGGTTTCTGGATATAATTGGGATTATTACAGAGTACAGTTTAATGCAAGTGCTTGGTATCAGGAAAAGTTTTGGATTGGATTTAATGCCAACGATTTAGGCCAAATTGGCGGTAATGTTGGTTTTAAACCCCAAGATGATATTCGAGTTTCATATTCTTATACAACACCTACAGGCTCTCAACGTGTGGCACTTGGCAATACACATGAATTCCATACGTACATTGGATTTTCTGCCTTGGGTGGCGGTCCACGAAGTGGTGATTCTGAAGAAGATGACGGATCAGGCGAAGATGGGGAAGGGCAAGAAACTAAAAATGGAGAAGATGGAGATGGATTTTCTGGTATGACAAACTCAGATCGCTCCGAAGTGATTGTAAAAAGTTTGGCCGATTTAAAAGCTGCTGGTTTAGGAAGAGATACCGCACTTTTGAAAATACAGCCCATTGAAAAAGTTAAGTCGGCTCCCGGTTTTTATTTGGTTGCTGGTTTACATATCAACGAAGCTAAAGCTAACAAACAAATTAAAGAACTTTACAAAAAGGGAGTGATTTCGTTTAAGATGTTTGACCCATCGAACAAGAGTTTCTATGTATTCTTGAAAGATTATGCAACGGAGAAAGAGGCAAATCGCGATTTGTTCTACTTTCAGTCTTCTGTCCCATCGGTTTGGGTAAGAGAAGTAAAATAGTTAGCGCTTCACCAAATACCAATTATTAGGTATATTTAGTAAAACATAATATTTGAACGGGATTTGTAAACGGTCCGGTTGTCTTATGTTTTCCTCTATTTTATTGGATTTCAATCCTCTTTTTTAATTTTCTATTGCAATATAATTATTCATTTAGATAAATGGATTCCATTATTTTTGATTTCTCCAAATGTTGTTAATCAATCAATGTATTGTAACTTTAGTTTTGGAGTTTTATCTTTGACAACATGAAAAAATTATTAATCGTTCAATTAGTATTTGTATTATTGGTTTCATCTTGTGGAATTAAAACGAAAGAGCAGTACATGAAATCAAAATTGTCTGGTATTGTTACGGAAGATTACACAGCATATTTCGATAAGCAAATGGATGAGGAATTGGATTTGATAAATAAGAAGACCGGAAAAATGCAAAAGGAAATTGATAAGTTAAGTGCTTGTTGTCAGTCTCCAAACAATTTAAAGGATTCATTTGCCGCAATAAATGCAAAAATTGCAGAGGTAGAAAAATTGGCAAAAGCCGGTAGCAGTACAACAGAAATTGGGAAATTGAGTATTTACTATGATTTGAATTTGGCTGTATTAACGAAGTTTCATGAACGTGAAATTATACGTTGGTATGGTAATTTGGCGATTAGTGGGAAATTATCAAGCAATACCAATTTTATGATTTCTTCTTACACGGATCAGATTGGCGGAGCCGAGTACAATAAAAAATTGAGTGAGAAAAGATCGCAGGCGGTTTTGAAATATTTAACCGAAGTTATGAATGTGCCAAAAGATAGAATTAAAGTATTACCTCCCCAGGTGCCAATGAAATTGGATAATAGAATTATTGAACGCAGATCTGAAATCTGGATTCAATAATGTTAAATCATTGAAATGGAACTATGATAAGACGATTAAGAGAAAGATTTTTATTTACTGAAAATATAAAGCAAAGTTATAGACTGATAATCATCGGTCTATTCTTATTTACAAATTGGCTTTCAGCAAGCAATAAATGGGAAAATCCTACTAAACAGCTGGTTGAAAATAAAGGTCAAATTAAAAATCAGTTTGGCGAATCAAATAAAGCGGTTCTATTTCAATACTACGACAAATATTGGAATGTAAGTATTTGTGATTCTGGGTTCCGGTATCAATACAATCAATACAATTCAAAGACGAAGAAGTTTGATGCGAGTAGATTGCATCAAACTTTTTTGTCTATAAGACCGCTGAGTTCGGTTAAGATTGAACGCATATATGGAGAAAATAATCAACTAACCTCTTTGAGGTTTTTGAATGTTTTGCCCGATATTAATCTGTTTATTGAGACAGGTGGAGGATTTAAATATTCATTTGAATTACAAAATAAAGCGTCCATTAATTCCATTGTTTGGAAATATTTCGGTTTCAGTAAAGACGTTACTCAATACCCATCGGAGAAGATTAGTTTAGATGTTGGAAATAGAACGTTTACGGATGATTTTCCTAGAGTTTTTTATTTGGACAGGAAAGGAGATGAAATAGAAATAGATAAGCCTTTTTTTACTTCTAAAAATGGTGTCATCGGAATAAAATTCAATGCTCCAATTTCCTTTGAAGATGGCAAAAAATTAATTATCGATCCTAAGCCTACACTAAATTACAGTACGTATTTCGGTGGTACGAGTTCGGAATCCAGAATGGTAAATACGTCCGACGATTCTAGCAATACTTACATAGCAGGGTTTACCTCCAGTGCGTCCACAATCAGTACTACGGGTGCTTACAAAACTTCGTTTGGTGGAAATATCGATGGATTTATAGCGAAGTTTTCTTCGAGCAATGCTTTAAAATGGGCCACTTATTTTGGAGGTGCCAATGAAGATCAGATAACGGGTATTGCCTATTCGTCGAAAGAGAAATCTGTTTTTGTTACGGGATACACCCAATCTAATTCCAACATAGCCACGTCGGGCGTGCATCAAACAAATAATGCTGGGGGAACCGATGCCTTTTTGGCTAAATTTAACGCAGGCGGTAACCTAACTTGGTGTACGTATTTTGGTGGTTCCTCCAATGACCGTTTCTTTTCACTGGCAGTAACCGATTCTACGATTGTTGCCGTAGGATTAACCGAATCGAGTTCGGGGATAGCAACTACAGGAGCCCACCAAACCTCTTATGCAGGTTCTGGTGATGGAATGATTGCTGAATTTTATCAAAATGGAAAATTGAAGCAGGCAACCTATCATGGTGGATCAAATTACGATGAATTAATTGCCGTAGATTTAAATAAGTATCCAACTTTTTTGGTTGCGGGTAATACAGAATCATCCGGTCTAGGTACCGGTTTTACCCATAGTTCAAGTATAAATGGTAAAACCGATGGATTTATTTCGCAATTTGAAAATTTCAAAACATTGGATTGGTGCACGTATTACGGTGGAAGCCAAGACGATGAGATATATTGTATGTCGTTGAATCCCAACAACGAAGTTGTAGTAACAGGTAGCACCAATTCAGCGTCAGGAATTTCAACTTCTTCATCCTATCAAAGCGCGTACGGTGGATCTGGCGATGGTTTCATTGCATTGTTCGATTCAGATGACGGCACATTAAACTATGCCACGTATTTTGGCGATGCAGGATCCGATTTTATTACATCTCATCACGTTGATTATCGAGGCAATATCGCAATACTCGGAGCAACTGAAAGTAATAGTAATATAGCTACAAGCGGGGCCCTACAAACATCAAGAAATGGTTTAGTAGAGGGTTTTATTGCCAAATTTAGTAGTAGTTTTAGTTTATGGTGGTCTTCGTATTTAGGGGAAAGTCTCGACGATAATTTTCAATCCTTAAGTTATAACTGGCTCAATAATTATGTGGCTTCGGGTAATTCAGCAAGTAGTTCTTTGGCCACAACGGGAGCATATCAAACTTCCAATAATGGAAATAATGATGGGTTGTTGATGTTGTTGACGGACTGTCCAACCAATATTACCTATTCTATTTCAAAGAAAGATGTAATATGCTTTGGGGACAAGACAGGTGAGATTAAAATTACGATGAGTGATCTTACTCGTAATTTCAAATACGGAATCAATCCGAGACAATTGGGGACATCGAGCACAATTTCCAATCTTGCAGCGGGTAATTACCGAATTTATGCAGTAGATGAGACAGGGTGTGCTTGGTATGATTCTGTGAAATTGGATCAGCCAACCGAAATCAAAATTGTAGGGACAGTAACAAACCCAAAGTGTTTTGGGTCTTCCGATGGCAAGATTGCCATAACTGTAACAGGTGGGATTAGTCCATACAGTTATTTTTGGAACACCGTCCCCAGTTCATCTACAAAGGACATTACAAATCTTGCTTCGGGCAATTACACAGTAACTGTAAAAGACGACATAGGCTGCACCAAATTGGAGACAATTAAAGTTGTAGATCCTCCTGTAGTTGCTGTTAGCGCAAGTAGCATAAAAAATGTTATTTGTCACGGCGATAACACCGGTGAAGTTACAATTTCAGCTACGGGTGGTACATCTCCATATCTTTATAAAATAAGTACTGGCTCGCTGCAAACAAGCAATGTTTTTAGTGGTTTGGCCGCTGGTAATCATACGTTTTCTGTTCAAGATGCAAGTGGATGTGTGCAATCTGCTGTTATAACAGTTACACAACCATCGGCGTTAACTATCACTGCAAGTGCGGTGAATGATGTATTATGTAAGGGCGGATCAACGGGTAGTGTCACAGTTTCCGCTGGTGGTGGGACTGGGTCTTATCTATACCAGTTGAATACAGGAACATTCCAAAGCAGTGGAACATTTTCTGGACTTGCCGCTGGCACTTACTCGTTTACCGTTAAGGACGGAGCTGGCTGTTTAAAGAATGTTTCGGTAACAATAAATGAGCCGAGTTCATCTATTTCAGTAGCAACTACGATGACGGCAGTGGATTGTAAAGGCAGCAGCACCGGTAGTGTTACATTAACGGCAACTGGTGGAACATCTCCTTATACTTACCAATTAGGCACTGGAAGTTTTCAAGCAAGTAGCTCTTTTACGAATTTGTCGGCAGGTATTTATACTTTTACAGTAAAAGATTCCAAGGGTTGCACGCGAGCAGTTTCGGTTACTGTAACGGAACCATCTGCATTAACATTAACCAGTAGCAGTATATTAAATGTTGATTGCAAAGGAAATAATACGGGCGTTGTGGTTTTGTCGGCTAGTGGAGGAACGGCTCCCTATTCCTATCAAATAGGAGGAGGTAGTTTTCAGTCTAGCAATACATTTAGCAATCTAATTGCTGGAAGTTATAGTTTCACGGTTAAGGATGCTAACAATTGTAGTCAAACTATTTCTATAACTGTAACAGAACCTGCAGTTCTTGCTTTAACTACGGCAAGTATTACACATGTTGATTGTAACGGAAGCAATACAGGAAGCCTCACGTTGTTAGCCTCTGGTGGGAATTCACCATATGAATATCAACTTGGAAGTGGTGCATTTCAAAGCAGTGCCACTTTTAGTGGATTTGTAGCAGGTAATTATACATTTACAACGAAAGATGCTAAAGGATGTACCAAATCAGAAACCTTTACTATAACAGAACCAACTAAACTCACCTTAACCCATTCTGGATTGGTGAATGTAGATTGTAATGGAGCAAAAACAGGCAGTGTTACCTTATCTGCAGCAGGAGGTACATCCAGTTATAGTTACAGAATTGGTACTGGGACCTATCAGATTAGTGAAATATTCTCAGGTTTATCAGCCGGTACACATATTTTTACAGTAAAAGATGCTAAAGGGTGCACGCAGACATATTCTGTGGCGATTACGGAGCCATCAGCAATTATTATTTCAACCACATCATTAACTCCAGTTGATTGTAAGGGCAATAGCACTGGAAGCATTACTGTTTCGGCGTCTGGAGGTATTTCACCTTACACCTATAAAATTGGGTTGGGTGCATATCAGTCCAGTGGAACATTCAGCTCGTTACCAGCTCAAACCTATTCGGTAACTGCGAAAGATGCCAATGGATGTACTTCATCAACAAACATTATTGTAACAGAACCATCGGCCCTTATATTAAGTACTTCTGCTATTGTTTCAGTAGATTGTAAGGGTAATTCTACTGGATCTGTAACATTTTCTGCAACGGGTGGGACAGGATCCTATAGTTATAAAATTGGTGCAGGTAGTTATCAAAGCAGTGCCACGTTCAGTGGGTTGGCTGCTGGCAGTTACCGTGGTTTTGTATTAGACGCTAATAATTGTAGTAGTTTCCTTGATTTTACCATTACCGAACCTACAGCAATTGCTTTAACCACTTCAAGTATCACGCATGTAGATTGTAAAGGCAATAGTACAGGATCCATTACATTATCAGGTTCTGGGGGGACTGCTCCATATGAATATCAATTAGGCACGGGATTATTTCAATCCAGTGCTGTTTTTAGTGGCTTTGCAGCAGGAAGCTATAGTTTTACTGCCAAAGACAAAAATGGATGTACGGTTACAGAATCATTTACGGTTACAGAGCCTACCGCTTTAACATTAACCAATTCATCTATTAGCCATGTCACATGTAACGGCGGGAGTAACGGAAGTATTACATTATTAGCCAACGGTGGAACTTCGCCGTACTCATATATGCAAGGTACGGGAACCTATCGCAGCAGTAATGTATTTAGTGGTTTAACAGCGGGGAATCATACATTTACAGTTAAGGATGCCAAAGGATGTACACTAACCTATAGCGTAATTATTACCGAGCCATCGGCCATTTCTATAACTAATTCATCACTAATCCATGTAGATTGTAAAGGAAATAGCACGGGTAGTTTTACGGTAACGGCTTCGGGTGGAACATCGCCATATACTTACCGAATTGGTACTGGATTATACCAGTCTAGTGGAACTTTTAGCAGTTTATCAGCCCAAACGTATACTGTAACAGCTAAAGATGCCAATGGATGTACATCAACTATGAATATCTCGGTGATTGAACCATCGGCCTTGGTAATCAGTACCTCGTCAATTACTTCTGTAGATTGTAAAGGTAATTCCACGGGATCGGTAACATTTTCTGCTACCGGTGGTACGGCACCATACAATTTTAAAATTGGATCCGGTTCACTGCAAAGTAGTTCAACTTTTGGTGGATTAGTTGCGGGAAGTTATCGAGGTTATGTAATCGATAATAATAATTGCAGCAGCTATATTGATTTTACAATTACCGAACCAACAGCATTAAATCTAGTAATAAACAGTACGTCAAATGTTGATTGTTTTGGAAATTCCACGGGAATTGTTACACTAACGGCATCGGGAGGGACAACTTCTTACTCGTATCAGGTGGGAACAGGTGGTTTTCAAGCAAGTTCTGCTTTCACCGGATTATCGGCCGGTAATTACAGTTTTACGGTAAAGGATGCCAAGGGGTGTTTGGCAACAGTGAGTGCCTCTATTACTCAACCAGCAGCATTAACATTAGCAAGCAGCAACACCAATATAGACTGTAAAGGAGCCAGTACGGGCTCGGTGACACTTAATGCAGGCGGCGGTACTGCTCCCTACACCTATAAAATTGGAACAGGTAGTTACCGCACAAGTAATATTTTCTCGGGACTATTAGCCGGAAGTTATTCATTTACTGTACAAGACGCCAACGGTTGTTTACAAACATTAACAGTAACATTAACTGAACCAACGGCACTAACTGTTGCAACTAGTAGTATTACACATGTCGATTGTAATGGTGATAATTCTGGAAGTGTAAGTTTAGTGGGTAGTGGTGGGGTCCCTCCATATAATTTTAGATTGGGAACGGGTACTTATCAAACCAGTGGCACATTCACCAGTTTGAGCGCAGGCGTAAATGTATTTACCGTTAGAGATGCTAACGGATGTACAACAAATGCATCAGTAACAATAACGCAGCCTGCGGCTATTGTAATTACAGTTTCAATTGTAGATAGTGTTAATTGCTTTAAGGGTGCCGATGGAAGTATAACCACATCGGTTGTAGGTGGTACTGGATCATATACATATTTATGGGATGATGCGACAAAACAAACCACAGCAAAAGCATCGAATCTTGAAAAAGGGACGTATACTTTGGTTGTTACGGATGCAAAGGGCTGTAAAATGTCTAAATCCGCTTCCGTTGAAGAACCCGCAAAGGTTTCTTTATCAGTAACAGCGGTGGATAGTGTAAATTGCTTTAATGGGTCAGACGGTAGTATTACTACCTCAATTTCCGGTGGAAGTAAAGGTTATAAATATGTATGGAATGATCCAACTAAACAAACCACAGCAAAAGCATCGAACTTAAAAAAAGGAACCTATAAATTAATTGCGAAAGATATTTATGGTTGTAGTGATTCTATTACGGGAACTGTTAATGAACCGGACAAAGTGGTATTAACTACTACAGTTATAGATAGCGTAAATTGTTTCAAAGGATCAGATGGAAGTATATCCACATCAATATCGGGCGGTAGTAAAGGGTATACCTATATATGGAATGATGCCTTGAAGCAAACTACGGCGAAAGCCTCAAATTTGCCTAAAGGAACCTATAAGTTAATAGCGAAAGATATTTATGGTTGCAGTGATTCAATTACAGGAATAGTAAATGAACCTGAAAAAGTAGCCTTAACTGTTGTAGCAGTAGATAGTGTAAATTGTTTTAATGGATCGGATGGAAGTATCCAAACGAGCATTGCTGGTGGTAGCAAAGGATATAAATATTTATGGAATGATCCAGCTAAACAAACTACTGCCAATGCAACTAACTTAACTAAAGGAACATATAAGTTGGTTGTAAAGGATTTTTATGGTTGCAGCGATTCAATAACTGCTACGGTGAATGAACCAGCTAAAGTTACTATTACGAGTACAAGCACCGATAGCGTTAATTGTTTTGGCGAGAATAATGGAAGTGCTACCATCACGGTTAGTGGAGGAAGTGGAGGAATGAAATATGTATGGAACGATCCAGCTAAACAAACAACTACCTCTGCAGTCAATTTGAAAAAAGGAACCTATAAGGTTATTGTTAAAGATATTTACAATTGTTCGGATTCTGCAACGGTGAAAATTGAAGAACCAAATAAATTGGTGCTCTCCTTAGTTACGAAAGAAGATATATCTTGTTTCGGTAAAGAAGATGGTAAAATTACAGTTTCGGCATCTGGAGGTACTCCTGCACTTAAATATAGTTGGTCTCATGCACCTACGTTAAATGCTACATCCGCCACAATAAAGTACAAGGGCAATTTTAAAGTTATCGTAACCGACCATAATGGATGTAAGGACTCATTAACACAGACAATTGCTGAGCCGGCAATCTTAACATTGGTTTTAGACTCTTTGAAGAACCCCAATTGTTATTCTTCGGCAGATGGATATTTAAAAGTATCGAGTACAGGTGGAAACGGTGGAAACTTATACAAATGGATAACTTCTCCTGTTGTATATGGTAATGAATTAATTTACTTAAAGTCAGGAAAATACAAGGTTGAACTTACGGATGCAAAAGGATGCTTTACTTCCCAAACTTACGAATTGATTGCACCGGATTCGTTGAATACAAAACTTGTAATTGATTCTGTATTGTGTTTTGGAGGTAATACAGGTAGAATACTAGCTATACCCGCGGGTGGAACTGCCGGATATTCTTATGCATGGAGTAAGTATCCTTCTAACAATACGGCCTTGTTAGAGGGTTTGAGTATTGGAAGTTATACGGTGGAAATAACGGATAGAAATGGGTGTAAACAGAAGAGAACGGGTACAGTTAGGGAGCCAAGTAAATTAGGACTTATTAAAAAATCTACTCCCGTTTCCTGTTATAATGGTGTTAATGGCCAAATCACCGTTCGGGGTACAGGAGGACAACGTCCGTATCTATATCGATGGGAATCAAAGCCAGGGCTTACAGATTCTATTTTAACCGGTTTGAAGTCGGATGTTTATAAGGTTTATGTTTTTGATCGCAATGGATGTAATTTGTCTGATACGATAACTGTAAATCAGCCAACGGAGTTACTTGTATCAACAGCCACAAAACAACCTACCTGTTTTGGTTCAAAAAATGGAGAAATTTCAGTCTCTGTTACGGGCGGAACAAAATCCTATACTTACAAGTGGAATATTACTTCTTTTGGCAATGTAAGTTTAGTGAAAAGTTTGTCGCCGGCGAATTACAGCGTGTTGGTTACCGATAAAAATGGATGTTCCGTAACCAAAGATTTAGTTATTAAGGAAAAGGATAATTTAATACTTGAGGCGAAATTAAAACAACCCAATTGTTTTGGTGATAAAAATGGTGAAATTGAGTTGTTGGTTAAAAATAATCAAGGACCCGCTTCGTGTTTATGGACCAGTTTAGGTAGTTTAATTAGCAATAAAGCCACCAATTTAGCTTCAGGTAAATATCCAGTCACAGTTACGGATTCGGTGGGTTGTAAAATAACCCAAACTATCGATTTAAAAGAACCAAGCAAGATTGGTTTTACCTCAAGCAAACAAAATCTAAAGTGTAAAGGAGATAGCAACGCTTGGATTCAATTGGTTGGATTTGGGGGTACTGGCAAATACCAATACTTATCTGGGGCTGTTGTAAACTATACGGGTAAATTTATGGATTTATCGGAAGGTGATTATACCATGGAGATTAAAGATTCGTTGGGTTGTTTGTATGCCGAAAAAATTAATATTTCGTCTCCCACAGCGATAAAAACTACGGCGATAAAAACTATCAACAATAAATGTTACGGGGATGCAGATGGTATGATCGTAATTTCGGCGACGGGTGGAGTTTCTCCATATTCAATTAATTGGAACTCGGGTGTTGCCAATGATACCATCTTGAATTTAACCGCCGGAAATTATGCGGCATTGGTGGAGGATAGAAATGGATGTACGGTAACAAGTAATTTCGAAATTACGCAACCAGACCCGCTGTTTGCTTCGGCTTCAACCGTATCTCAACCGTTATGCAATGAAAATCGTTCAGGAAAGGTAACCTTATCTGTAACAGGGGGTAGAAAACCTTATAGTTTCTGGGGCAATGGTAGATTCAATTCATCCGAAGAATTTGCTTCCCTTGATTCAGGTAAATTGATATATTCTGTTGTTGATAGTAATGGTTGTTTCTTTGAAGATTCTGTTCATTTGAATTATCAAAGAAAACTATCGGCCTTAATCCCTAAGCCCTTAATATTCCAGAATAATCGATTTAGGATGATTAATCCAATGTTGTCGGGCATCGATTCTACCAAATCAGTATTCAATTGGTCTGACTCCAATGATTTCCAAGATCAACAGTATTTACAACGTCCAATAGTAAGATTTAATTCTAACCGAACCATTTACTTAAAAGTAACGGACGAAAATGGTTGTATTGCGATTGATAGCACAGAGATATTGGTATTAATGGATTATGGCAAAGCCTTACCTAATACGTTTACACCCAATGATGATGGTTTAAACGATGTATTTGCATTCCCGAAATATTTGAGCATTTTGGAATTTAAAGTGTTTGACCGATTTGGGAAGGTATTATATGAAAAAATAGGCGATGATCCCAAGTGGGATGGATTCTATCAAAACGAATTATTACCTCAAGGTAATTATGTTTATTTAGTTAAATTTACTCTGCCTGGTTCCACCGAGTTGATTACAGTAAAGGGTATAATAACATTATTAAAATGATGAGATTTAGAATTGTTGGACTTTTGGTGTTGGTTGGGTTAAAAACTACATTATCTGCGCAGGAAGCCCAGTTTAATCAATTTTTCGCTACAGAAACGTTGTTTAATCCAGCATCAGTTGGAAACGG
>CAYUNO010000042.1:0-12662 GCA_964446075.1 uncultured Flavobacteriaceae bacterium
GGATTCGTGCTTACATTTTTGTTACTTTACATCAAATAGTTAATAGAAAAAGCATGCGAAAATTACTACTTACAATTTTATTTGTTTTTGGATTATCTGCGTTAAACGCGCAATTTGTGGATCCAGGAATCAAAATTACCGGTGAGATTGCGGTTCCAAACACCAAGAAGGTAACCAATCGAAGTGCAGCAAATCCGAAGAATTGTGAATGGGATACACTTACCTTCCCTTCTATGGGAAGTTCGGGATATAATAGTGTTACCGTAAGAAAAGGATTTTCCCTTGGGCAGTTTTATGGGGCTCCTGGGGAGGTTCAAGTGAGTGGGTTTAGATTTTATGGTTTTGCAATTATTCCAAGTGGAAGTGCTTATCGTAAAGTAAACGCTATTTGCAACTTGTATAAGGCGGGTGCAGACTCTTTGCCTTCGGGTAGTCCGTTAGCTTCGGATACGATAACCATTGACACCGTTTTAGGTACTAGTATCCCTTTATCTAGAATTACTCACGAAGCGGTATTTAATAAAGTCGTTAAATTCACAAATGACCATTATATTGTAGTGGTTGAGTCGGATTCTTCCGATGGAATCTTAGCTATTGTTACGAATAATTATGGAAATGCAGACGGAGATTATCGCAATATTGGTTGCGGCAGTGTAAGCGGTAAGTGGTATCGTTGTATGAATCTAAATATTGGAGGAACAACGTTTAACGCACACATGCAGTTTTTCCCATTTGCAAAGTATCAATTTGGTACGGATTTCACAACTACTCAGCAATGTTTTCCAAGTTTTGATACCTTGCGTTTTCCATCCAATTACAAGAAAACAGTAGCTGGAAGTGTTTATTACAATTATTACGCGTATTTGGATGAATTGTATCCTACCATTGCATATCAAGACTATTGTCATCAATGGTTGTTCGATAATACCACCTTTGCTAATGGCAGAGAGGGTAGATACAAGCCAAGATCTCGGAAGAATATACCAGTAAGACTAACTTCTGTGGTTTATACATACAGTAACTCGGCATATTGTAGAGATACTGCTGAGCAGCTCATTTATTTTAACCCTACCATCCCGATTCCCGCAAAATCACCCAACGGTTGTATAGGTGATTCATTGAGAATTGCATTGAATTCCGATGCTGGAGTTACGGTTGAATGGTATAAAAAGGTAACCGATACCAAGCCATTTCATACAGGCACTAGTTATACCATTGCCAAATTAATGGGTAACGACACATTTTATGTTCGTTCGGTTAACAACAACTGTACATCGAAATTTGGCACATTAGCAATTAATGCCTTCGAATATCCAAAGACCTTAACTACGCGCAACGATTCGTTGTGCGCAGGAGCGGCTGCGAATTTATTTGCATCTACAGATAAAGGAGAATTACAGTGGTTTACTATGCCAAACGGTGGCAGTCCAATTTATATTGGAAATACCTTAACTACGGGCAAGTTAAATGCAGATACAATATTTTATGTTCAAGCGATTAACGGTGTTTGTGCATTAGCAGGGGGAAGAACTAAGGTACAAGCTTTTGTGGGTAGTAACTTTGCTCCTGAAAGTCCGGTGGTTGCCTTCACCGATACTGTTGTATGTGCCAAGACAGGCAGTAGAACAGTGGAATTGAATGCATCCTTATCTGGATCGGATACACTTCGTTGGTTTAATGCTTCTAGTTCAGGAACTTTGTTGGGTAAAGGAGGAAAGTACAGTTATACAGCTCCAGCGATTCGTGGAAAGTATACTGTTTATGTGGAAAGTTGGAATGGTGTGTGCGGAAGTGGAAGAACTCCGGTAAATGTTACAGTTAACAATTACTCGGATGTATTTGGACCCAAAGGCGATGTAATTTGTGCGGGCGATTCTGCAAACTTATTTGCTGCTCCACAGTGGGGAGAAATCCATTGGTTTAGCAGTAAGACAGGCAGTTCTTTTGCTACAGGAAATTCTGTAAAAATTGGGAACTTAACAAAAACGGGTTATGCTTATTACAAGCCTGCTGAAGGGTTTTGTGAAAGCGCTACGTTTGATAGTGTAGAGGTAGTAGTAAACGATGTACCTAAACCAACAACGGTTAGTGCACCTTCAATTTGTGCAAAAGGATTGGGTGAACTTTTAGTTGATGTTCCTTACGGGACCGTTAAATGGTTTGACGAGGCAACGGCTACAACACCTATTTATACTGGAGAAAACTTTAAATTGGGTATGGTATTAGCGGGTCAAACCTACTACTACGAAATATCAAATAAAAATTGTGTTTCCAAAAGAGAGCCATTGGAATTGAAAGTGTTGCCTAGACCTACAGCAGGATTTACCTGGACATTATTATGGCAACATAAAATAAACTGTGTTCCTATTACTACCACCGGTTTAACTATATTCTGGGAGTGGGGCGATGGTCAGACCAAATCGGGATTGCCTGGTGTTCACCAATACGCAGGAGCTGGTAATTATACGGTTCGAATGATTGCTACAAGTTCAACTAACGGATGTAAGGATACGGCGGATATTCCCGTGGTAGTAGATCATTTGGGCTTAGCATCAAAGAGTGTTTTGGCTACCGCTTCTGTTTATCCAAATCCCGTTGCCAACAATGAAGTTATTGAATTTAACGGCTTAGAAAGTGGGAATGTGGCTTGGATGAATATTCAAGGAGCTGTAGTAGCAAAATCGCAAGTAAGTGCGGGTAAAGCTACGGTACCGGTTAATTTAGTATCCGGTATATATTTACTCCAAATTAACAGCGACAAGCAGCAGTTTGCTCCGGTTAAAGTCTTTGTAAAATAAACAAAATATTAATTTGATTTGGTGTCCATGAGGTCTCTTAGACCCATGGACATCAGGTTAAATCCCATCACCAAAATCATGATGGCGAAACCCGGTATTAATGCCATGTAGGCATTATCTAGAACCAAATACCCCATATTTTCTTTTACCATCATACCCCAAGTTGGCGTTGGAGGTGAAACCCCTAATCCCAAAAACCCTAAACCGGCCTCCAACAGTATGGCAGCTGCGAAATTGGTAGTGGCTAACACCGTTAATGAACCTTTGGTATTAGGTAGTATATGTATGAGCATGATGCGCCAAGCGGAGAAACCATTAATTTTTGCTGCCATAATGAATTCACGTTCTTTAAATTGTAATGTCTGACCTCTTACCACCCTTGCCACTTCTACCCAAGTAGATAATGCGGTAGCTATCATTACTTGGTACAATCCTTTTGGTAGGAAAAGACTTAGTCCCATGGCGATTAATAAGGTAGGGACCGACCAAAAAACAGCGATCAACCAGCTCAAAAACTTATCGGTTAATCCCCCAAAATACCCAGAAATTAGACCAATAATAACGCCCAATAGCAGTGAACTTATCATCGCAATAAAGCCAATGGTAAGTGAGACTCTACTCCCAATGATCATTCTACTCAGTACGTCGCGTCCAAATTGATCCGTACCCAACCAGAATGTTATTGACTTTATGGCAGTATTGTTGGTTGATGGGATACCATTGTAATAAGCAGTTGTGTTATCGGAACTTCTATTTAAAGATGTATCAGAGATAGCTGAACGGTTCGTATCGAAGGATTGATTTTTAGCAGTAAAATTACTGTTTACGGGTAATTGGGTTTGACGTAGCGATTGCCCGTTTTTTTTGATTTCAGCGACTGGTAATATCTTAATTGGGTTGGGATTGCCTTTGAGCCAGATTTGGAAATAGGAAGTAATAGAGCTGGTGTTTGTAGAATCTATTTCTACGTAATACCGTTGTGTACCCGGCGGAAGATTTTTCCATTCTTGAACAATTCGATTGGCATTGCTGCTATTATCTGGTGCAATAGAATAACCCAATAGCGCCACGATGGATAATATTCCACATATGGAAAATCCGATGAGAAACAGTTTACTTTTTCGCAACGCCGTTAGCATCACTTGCAAATGTAGTGGATGCAAGCGCATCTTTTCCATAAATATCCAATGCAGCTATTACAGCCGTAAATATCCATAAAGGCACGGCAATTTTATCGTATTGACTGTAGTTGTTCAAGAATGCATGGAAGTAATAAGTACTCAATCCTAAAATAGCGATCATGGCTGTAAAGCGTATTTTACCTATGGGGTGAGTGTAAATTACTTTTAATGAATACCCTAAGGTTCCTAGTACGATGGCTATAAACAGAAATAAGCCCAGATATCCGGCTTCACTCATTGCTGAAAAATACTCGCTATGGGCATCGCCTAAATCTCCCGAAAAAGTTGAAATCAGAGTGAGTTCATCACTTTTTTGAAATGCTCCGTATTGGAAGACGTAGGTCCCAGGTCCGAAACCAAACAAGGGCCTTTCTTGCACCATGCGTGCGGCACACTTCCATCGGTTTATTCGTTCAAGATTGGAAGGGTCTGTAGTAATATTGGAAACGGATTTTACGTGTCCTTCGATATCGTCTGCCGAACCCTGTTTGTTGGCTTCTAAACTATATAAAATGGTGTCTTGGTTGTATATACCATAGGTGAATACGGCGGCAAGTGCAATTAGGATGAAATAAAATTTAATTTTAAATCGAATCAAGAAATAAACGGCGGCCGCAGCAAGCAAACTCAACCAAGTGGCTCGGGTATAGCTTACTACAATACCAAATAGTAAAATGCCTAAGAGTAAAAGGAGCAAGGGCGTTACTGTTATTGGGATTTTAAAATGTCTACCGGCTAATGCGTAGATAATTAGAATGGGTACCGCAAAAGCAATTGCTGCGGCATACTGGCCATGATCGGGGAAAAATGGCCAGGATACAGAATAGCTGGAACTTCGCAGAAACCCATCAGCTGAGTGTTTAATTAATGTATAAATAACCAAACCCAAGGTGGTTACTGTGAATGTTGTATAAAACCAATGAATTTTATAAAAATCTCGGAAGATATGTAAGACTGCAAAATAAAATATTACGATATACCATGTTCTGGCTAGCACAAATTTGAAACTTACCATCGGCATACTGCTGAAAGGGATGCTCAACCAATACCAACCTAGGTAGGCTGCCATTATAAGACTTAAGGGATGAAATAAAATCCTCTTGTTAATGATTGGATTTCGCAGCCACCAAAATATCAAAGCAACAAACAGCAAAATATAGATAGGTTCCGTTGGAATAGTTAGCCCAAATCCCCCAGGCAAATCATCGTAGTTAATACTAAGTGGAGCAAGTGCACCCGAGAATAGCAAAGTTTTTTCGGTGTGTATAAACAGTAAAAGTAAAAAACCAACAACGATAGGCGCAAGCAATAGTAAAAACCATTGCTGAGTAGCAATAAAGGCAAACACTGCTGCCAAACCAGCAATGATTGACCAAAGTTGCCAAGATTTAATGGATGTGGTTGGTGGTGTAATCACGGGTAATGGGATAATAACCGGATTGTATTATTCTTCCTCGGTATTTGCGATTACAACTTTTGTAGGTTTAAATAATTCTAGTATTACGAGAACGATTGCGGTTCCGAAGAAAGTAGCTAAAACAGAAAGTAAAAGTACCAAAGTGCGTTTTGGCCAAAATTTGATTTCGGGTTTTACCGCAGCTTGCACCGTCATTTTATGAGATAAATTCTCATTTACATCCACCATTCTGCGATCGTATTGAGCAATTAAATCACTTTCTTTCTCTTCTTCCAGCTTAATTAATTCATTTAATGCCACAAAATCACCGCCATTGCTTACTAAGGTTTTCTGTTGTTCCAACAGGTCTTTGAGTTTTGCTGCTTTTGCACCACCGGATGCTTGTAATTTATAAATTTCTTCTGCTAACGCTCTACTTTGTTCTTCGTAGTTGGTAATCCCGTTCTCGCCTAACTTTCGCATCTCGTTTTTGATGCTAGTAATTTTATCGCGTTTGTTCTGCAAAGCACGTTCAACGATGTGTAATGCAGGTATAGCAATCTGATTTTGGATTTCAGTTTTTACTGAATCGTACAATTTTGCCATTCCATTGGCGATGTCTGCCGCCATTTGCGGATTCTCATCCAATACTTCAATGGTAACGGATAAGTAACGAGTGCGAGTAACGGAAATATTTTCTTTTAGTTTGTAATCCAAAGCAGTTTTTGGAAATTTCTCCGTTTGCGGATTGATGTTATAGTGCTTATAAAGGTTGAAATTTCTAACCAATCTTCCCATTAAATCGCCACTCAATAGAATTTGCATGGCTTTTTCAGCTTCCTCCTCTTCACCAAATTCTAGGGGGTCTTTTTGCCTTTGACGAGCATCAGACAACAAAGCATCAGAAATTGAATTGTTTTTTGTGGGATAAAAAATGTGCGTTGCCTTGTACTTGGGTTTTGTTATTGCAGGCATCGTGATAACGATTGCCAACAAAGCGGCAATACTGCAAGCAATAATTAGTACTTTTCTCCAGCGCCAGAAAAAATTTATAACATCAACGAGATTTAGTGGCTTAACCGATGTGCTTGGAATTAAATCGTAATTGGAACTCTTAGACGATTTCTTTTCTTTGTTTTTTGGCATAAAAATTATTCGCGTACTCTTATCTTCGATAGGCGTCAATTTTCAAAATTAGGTATAGAACGCAAGGATTGTATGAAAATTCTACCTCTTGATGATAAGTTATCTACATAGACAATGTGGGTATCCTTCTATTTTTTATGCGCAATAATTTGAAATACAATTACATAGGCTTGAATTTAGCCTATCGAATTAAATGTCAAAAAATCGTAACACCATATCAAATTCCCGGTTATTTTCTTCATCCATGTCTTCGGACATAAAGATATTTTCAACTCGGTAATCGTGTCTATTTAAAGAAGTTACAATGGGTTTAACAGTTGTAGTGTTTAATTTTATGTTTACCCAAAGAGTTTGGTCTTCTCGTTGTTTTAATACTAACCCAATGATTTTTGCACCGTTTTCCTCGATTATTCTTGCTAAATGGGAAGGTGCATAACTTCTATTGTCTAGATTCAACACCAAAATAGCCCCCAATCCTCTATAAGTAAGGCTTTCGGAAATGTATTTATTGATTTGCTTTTGTTCAGTAATTCCAACAAATTCGCCTTCGTTATTGCAGACAGCAATGACTGATAAATCATTGGCCGAAAGCAATGGGATTAATTCGTATAGATGATTGTTTATCGTTGCAACAGGTGGGTAGGGATGGGCGGGAATTACATCCACTAATAACTTGTTTTTTGGCAAGGTTGCCAAGTTGGAAAGTCTAGCATAGTTTACCACTTGTTTTTTATCAATAACTGGTAATTCACTAACTCCGCTTTGCACCATAAACTCCATTGCTGCCTCAACAGTATCGCTAGTCCGTAACGGACTAAGTCGGTGGTTTACTAAAGATTCGGCAATCATGGAATTGATATTTAGGAAATAAATTAATAGTTAATACACAAATATATGGGAACGGACTCTGTTGTCCTATTGAAAAACGATGGTTTCCAAAAATTTGACGATGGATAGGTTATCGCTAATTCTTACCATTGATGGGAGTTTTCACTAATCCATGTACCATGTGTTTTCATCACTTGTTCGATAAGCTCGCGCGCACAACCATATCCTCCTTTAGTAGAGGAGATATAATGCGAAATATTTTTTACTTCTTGGCAAGCATCGGCTGGACAGCACGGTAAACCAACCTGTTGAAGAACAGGTATATCTGGGAAATCATCGCCCATATAAGCTATTTGGGAGGGTAATAAATCCCAAGTATGACAGGCTTCTTGGAATGCATCCATTTTATGGCTTTGACCCAAATAAATGTATTGGATTCCTAAACCCTTTAGTCGTTCTAAAATCCCAGAGCCTTTGCCTCCGCTGATTATGGCGATGGGATATCCTTGTTTAACTGCGTGCTGCAGGGCGTAACCGTCTTTGATATTCATGGATCGGAGCATGTGCCCTTCTTCTGTAACCAATACTTGCCCGTTGGTTAGAACCCCATCGATATCAAATATGAAGGCTTTTATTTGTCTGAATTTTTCAATAATATTTTCCATGAAGGCGAAGGTTAACAGGTGCTATAAAAATTTGTATTTAATAGGATTGAGAAGGAATGCAATGGTTATTACTTAAATGATTACTGTGCGCAATGAAATTATCGTGTAGATTTAATGTGTCTTTGTAATATTATCTGCGGTTACGATAATTAAATCGGCAATATTTTTATTTTCAGCATCCAATTTGGTGACGTTGGTTTGAGTTCGGGCACCAATGGTAACCACATTGATTATAAAAGGCACGTTGCAAATTTTCTCTTGGTCCGATGCATAGGTTTTAAGATACCATTCTATGCTTTGGTGATGGTCTGAATGGTAGGTGCCGTTGTAGTGGATAAAAATGCGGGGTTGGGGACTTGTAATTTTTGTAGCGTTGGTGGTAGTTACCCTAGTCCCTTTACTGACTAAAGAGTCTGTATGGTCTGGTTGAAGGTTTTGGATGATATTCCAGGCCATAGCGGCATCTTTAATGGCTTGAGACATGGGTAGGTTTTGTCCACCGTGACCGCCTGTTGCTTTAAAAATATCGGAATAACATGTTAGTGTGCTATCGTATGGGAATGGCAAAGGTGGGCATAGTTTTTTCTGGTCTGCAGATAGGGTATCAAGGGCTTTAACGCCACCTCGGTACACGAGGTTTGCGTATTTACGCGGGATGTTGGTGGCAACAAAGGGCAGCTCGTTTTCTTTCGCAAAATCAACCAAAGGTTTGTAATCGGTTTTGAAGTTAGGCCATAATTTGATGGCGTTTTTCAATTTGGTATAGTGAGGATCTTGACCAAACATAGCGCCCATAGGAGTAACGGAAGTTTGCGTTTTTTGTGCCGAAGTATCGGTGGGTTTCAAATATTCATTAAGTGCAAGTTGTTGATCGGTTTCAAACATTTCGGCCCCCAAAACCATATTTGGAGAGATCATGTATAAATCTTGTGTGGTTTGCAATTGCAACCAGTGTACCAGTGGGTTATCGTGAAGTTCGCCGAATAGAATAATGGTAGGAACGGAGGGATCTAACTCTTTTTTTAAGGTCTTAATCCATTGGGCGTAGGTTATCTTTTTCCCTTTAGAATCAAACAGTTGCATGGGTTGCTCGGAGCTGGTGTATTTGGGTTTGTTTGTGCCAGTTCTAATGTCTTGGGCGTTGATATTTGGATAACAGAAGCTAACAATGGACAGTAAAATACAAGTTGATACTTTGAATATTGGATTGGTTTTAATTAGGGAAATTACTGTGTTGAAATGGCTATTAAATTTCATTGCTTGACTGTTTATCTATCGGTATTGAATTGGTTTTAAATAAAAATAAGTTTAGGTATTATTTCTATAACAAATATAGGATTAAATACAGGGTAGTTTTACTTCCAGTTAAAGTAGGCAGCAGGTAATGCATGATGATTAAAATCAAACAGACACATATTTTCCCAACCACTACCTCCACCGTTTACTTGAGAATCGCAGGAAAATTCTTTTTGGGTAACGAATGCAGGCTCCCAGTAAGCCATACCTCGAAAATTGTTTTTCAGTTTTCCTGCGGACCAGAGCATTGATAACCAATTCAATTGGTTTTTCGGGTTGGCATTAAATCCCGAACATAGTTGATTCGCATTGCCGATGGCGTTATGGCATTGGTCTAACCAAGCCAAGGTAAAGGGCTGTGCTGTTTCTGCGATAACAAATGGTTTTTTAGTATTGTTAGAAATGGATTCGCATGCCGAAAGTGAAAATAAACAGCCCACCAAAAATAGTGATAGGCAGGATAGTAAATACGGAGCCCGTTTAAAGGTTATTGCTTGCATTTTTTGATTTTCTAACAAGCTCAAGCGATTAGGTTTACCAACCTAAAATCCAAGCAAACATCAACGGTGCTACGATGGTTGCATCGCTTTCAACGATGAACTTAGGGGTATGAATATCTAATTTTCCCCATGTAATTTTCTCGTTTGGTACAGCACCCGAATAGCTACCGTAAGAGGTGGTGGAATCGCTAATCTGACAGAAATAACTCCAAAACGGAATGTTCTCCATTTCCATGTCTTGGTACAACATGGGCACTACGCAAATTGGGAAATCGCCCGCAATACCTCCCCCGATTTGGAAGAAACCAACGCCTTTTCCTTCGCTATTTTTAACGTACCAATCGGCCAACCAAGCCATGTATTCAATACCGCTTTTCATGGTTGAGGCTTTGATTTCGCCTTTGATAACATAAGAAGCGAAAATATTTCCCATAGTAGAATCTTCCCAGCCTGGTACAACAATCGGTAAGTTGCGTTCAGCAGCTGCTAACATCCATGAATCTTTGGGATCGATTTCGTAGTACTGTTCTAATTCGCCACTTAATAAAATTTTATACATGTATTCGTGGGGGAAATAACGTTCACCATTGTCATCGGCACCTTTCCAAATACCGTGAATATGTTTCTGTAATCTGCGGAACGCCTCTTCTTCAGGAATGCAGGTATCGGTAACACGATTGTAGTGGTTTTCAAGTAAATCCCATTCGTCTTGTGGACTTAAATCGCGGTAATTCGGTACTCGTTTGTAGTGGTTGTGAGCCACTAAGTTCATGATGTCTTCTTCCAAGTTGGCACCTGTACATGAGATAATATCCACTTTTCCTTGTCTGATCATCTCCGCCAAACTTTTACCTAATTCCGCGGTACTCATCGCACCGGCTAGGGTAACCATCATTTTACCGCCTTCGGTTAGGTGAGTTTCATAGCCTTTAGCTGCATCCACCAAAGCGGCAGCGTTAAAGTGTAAATAATGTTTTTCGATGAATTGAGAAATAGGACCTTTCATGAGGCCACAAAGATACTATTTTTCGCCGAGCCACCACTTCTTGCTGAAGGTTTGATACTTCGGCGCGTATTGGTGGATTCGGGTAAGCAGAAAATTCATGGCTTCATCGTAGTCGTCAGTGATGATGTACAAGTCATGATCTTCCGGTGAAATAGCATGTTTTTCTTCCATGAATTTTAGTTGTTCCACCATATTATGCCAATATTCAGAACCAAATAAAACAATGGGGAATTGGGGAATTTTATTGCATTGCACCAATGTGTAGGCCTCAAACAATTCGTCTAATGTCCCTAAGCCCCCGGGCATAATAACGAAACCAACGGAATATTTGAAAAGCAACACTTTTCTAACAAAAAAATAACGAATATCCACCCAAACATCTAAGAAAGGATTGGGTTTTTGTTCGAAGGGCAATTCGATGTTGATACCGATGGTATGTCCGCCTACAGACTTTGCGCCTTTACTTGCGGCTTCCATTATTCCGGGACCACCACCGGTTACTACATTAAATCCAGCGGCTGCTACCTTGGCTCCCATGGCAAAGCCTTGTTGGTAGTAGTCGTTTTCTTCCTTAAATCTTGCCGATCCAAAGATGGAGATACAAGGACCTTCGAAGTGCAGTTTTCGAAAGCCTTTGATGAATTGCAGAAACACAGTCCAAGCAAAGCTTAATTCAGCAAATCGAGAGCGCGGACCTTCAAAGGCGCGTAAGTCGTTGTTCCGATTGTATTCGGATTGAGATAAAGAGTTTCTTTCCATGGTTAATAGGGTGAGGGCGAATGCTTAGAAGCGTTCGTTTTCGGCGAAGAAGAAATCGCCTTCGATTTTAGCATTTTCGTCGCTATCAGAACCGTGGATGGCGTTAGCGTCGATGCTTTTAGCGAAGCGATTGCGGATGGTACCGGGTTCTGCTTTTTGCGGATCGGTAGCACCAATTAGTTTACGGAAATCTTCCACGGCATTGTCTTTTTCTAGGATAGCCGCATAGATTGGACCGCTAGTCATAAAGCTAACCAAATCGTTAAAGAAAGGACGCTCGCGGTGGATGTTGTAGAAATCACCCGCTTTTTCGGTGCTCAACTGGGTGTATTTCAAGGCGATTACCTTAAAACCCGCTTCGATGATTTGATCCAAAATTTTTCCTGCATGACCGTTGGCTACGGCATCGGGTTTAATCATTGTGAAAGTACGATTGGTTGTCATGTGTTTATTAAAATCGCCGCAAATTTCGTTAAAATTACAGAGAATCCTGCACATAATCGCTCAAATAGCGGAAATCTGCGGTAAGTTTTCCTTCTTTGGCGATGGTTGCTTGTTCGATTAGTTTTGAATGGGTTTGAAGTAGAGCGGGAATGATATGTTGCATTAACATTTCGCCAAATTCTTCGGATGCGTCTTTGGGCAGTTCGTTGGGCAGGTTACCAACGGCCATAATGTCTATGCTATTATCGGAAAAGGGGGGGCATGGTTCTTGGGATTTTCGGTTCCAACCGATAACGGGTTCTGCAATGGTAGTGGCATCAAAAGTAATGGGAACGGAGCCGTTGATATCGCAGGATACATCGGCAATCACTGTAGGAAAATCTCTTCCGGCTGCCGTATCCGATTTCTCAAATAACCGGGGTAAATCTTGGGTCCAATAGACACCATTTATTAGCAAATCCGTACTGGATGCATAGGGCAAAAACTGGGAATGATACTCGTGATGGTGCGTGTAGAAGTGCTGAGTATCCCATTCTTTAAGGGTGGGGTGGACGTATAAATCGGGACTATTCAACTGAACGAAAACGGGTTCGGTGTATTGAATATGTAAAAATTGTTTGGGTGAAATTTCTCGTATTTTCAA
>CAYUNO010000043.1:0-12401 GCA_964446075.1 uncultured Flavobacteriaceae bacterium
TTGGAATTGGGTAAAATGTTCGTGATATCCTAACCCCCCAGTATAAATTATAGAATGCACAGCCAAAGGAGTAGTTTTGATGGGTTGTATTTTACCAACGGTTGCTGCAATATTAAAGCCTCTTAGGTAAGCTCGAACGATGGTACTAAAGCCAAATTGGTCCAAAACATAGCCCGAAGGTCCTTGAATTCCACCAAACATACTATCGGCATTTACCGAACTTCCGTGATAGGGCATGTAATGAAACCCTACTAAGAATTTTTCCTTTTTTTGGTATTCGGCGCCCAAAGCAGCAGCAAGGTGATTGGAATATCTTCCCGACCATCCCCCTAAGTTGTATTGAATTCCGCCACCAACATTTAATACTATCCAATCCGATGGTGTATATTCTTTTTTTGGTGGTGGTGTATTGCTTCTAACCGGTGGTTTTGGTATCGGTTTGCTGGTGTCATAGAATTCCAACGACTCCAAATCATTTACTTGTTCAGAAGATGTAGTAAGGGGTTTGATAACGGAAATAATCTCTGTTGACCCAAAGACTTCTATGGAATAGCCGCCGAAAAACGCGAATAGACACATTAGCATCAGCGATTTGCAAGAAAATTGAGGTCGCATAGGTTCGAATATAGGTTTATAATGTGTTGATTACAGAATTTCGTTCAAGCAATTTAAAAATCCTTGTGGATTTTCGGCATGTACCCAATGACCCGCTTTTTCTACGGTGTGAAATACGGCAGTGGGAAAATATTGCAGGATGAAATCTTTGTCGGTTTCTTTTATGTAACCACTTTTATCACCAGCGATAAAGTGCGTTTCACCTAAAAAGGGTTGTGTGAATTCAAGTCCACCTATGATTTGAGGATACCAAGTTTCAATTGCCGATAGGTTACTTTTTGTTTTATAGCCACCGGTTGGAAGGGGTTCGATATTTTTTAGTAGGAATTGTCTTACAGACATTTCAGGGGCATAAGGTTCGAAGGCTTCTTCTACTTCTTTGCGAGTAGAGAATGTATGAAAAGGAACTTCGTTGAATGCTCTGAAATAGCCCAAATGTCCTGGGACATAGGCTTTCGGAGCAATATCGACTACGATTAATTTTTTTACTAATTCGGGATAGTGATGGGCAAAAAGCATGGCAGTCTTTCCACCCATGGAGTGGCCCATAACCCAATTCGATTTGTTTCCGTCCCCTAAGCTAACCATCAAATCTTTAAGGTCTTCCACCATGGCTTGAAAGGAATTATCGGCATCGTGAAAACTTTTGCCGTGATTTCTGGCATCGAAGGTGATTACTTTAAATTGCTGAGAAAGTTGATGGGCTGCTAGGTGCCAGTTGTCTAACATGCCAAAAATTCCATGAAGAATATAGAGGCTATGGGCGTTATTTTCGCCGTAAATCTTGTGGTTAACTAATGGCTTACTCATGCGATTTATATAAAAAAAGCCCCGATTTCTCGAGGCTTTTCCTATGGATATTCAATTAATTTAAAAAAGATTCAACTGGGGTGTAATCAAGATTGAACGCTTCGCTAACTCCTTTGTAAACTACTTTTCCGTTGATTACGTTAAGACCCAAAGTTAATTCTTTGCTGTCTTTGCAAGCTTGCTTCCAGCCTTTGTTCGCCAATTGCACCGCATAAGGAAGGGTGGCATTGGTAAGTGCCAAGGTAGAAGTATAAGGCACAGCGCCAGGCATATTGGCTACGCAATAGTGCATAACACCATCCACTTCGTAAACCGGTTCCGCGTGAGTGGTAGGTTTAGAAGTTTCGAAACATCCACCTTGGTCGATAGCTACATCCACGATAACCGCTCCTTTTTTCATTGTAGGTAACATTTCGCGGGTGATCAATTTTGGTGCTTTGGCACCAGGGATCAATACCCCACCGATAACCAAATCAGCAGTTTTTACTGCATTTTTGATATTGTATTCGTTGGAAATCAAGGTGTCTACATTGGCAGGCATGATATCGTCTAATTGACGTAAACGGGCCAAGGAAATATCCATAATTGTAACGTTTGCACCTAAACCGGCAGCCATTTTCGCTGCTTGGGTACCCACGATTCCACCGCCTAAAACCACTACTTCTGCAGGTTTAACGCCGGGTACACCGCCCAACAAGATACCGCGTCCGCCCATGGGTTTTTCTAAGTATTTAGCACCTTCTTGGATACTCATTCTGCCGGCAACTTCGCTCATTGGAACCAATAAAGGTAAGCTTCTATCGGCTTTTTCTACGGTTTCGTATGCTAAGCAAACGGCGCCACTCTTAATCATTGCATGAGTAAGGGGCTCGTAGGATGCAAAATGGAAATAGGTAAATAATAATTGGTTTTCACGTATCAAAGCATATTCTTGTTCGATAGGTTCTTTTACTTTGATAATCATTTCGGCGATACCATACACTCCCTCGATGGTTGGAAGAATTTTAGCACCCGCGCCAACGTATTCTTCGTCGCTGAAACCACTGCCATTACCCGCAGTGTGTTGAACATAAACGGTATGACCGTGTTTTACCAATTCGCTAGCTCCAGCAGGAGTAAGTGCAACGCGATTTTCGTTGTTTTTAATTTCTTTGGGTACGCCGATAATCATAATTAAAAAGTGGCGCAAAGATACGATTTATATGTTAATTGATTTTCTTGGCCAAGGATTTTGGCAAGGCATCTTTATGAACCATAATAGAAATGGTTTTGTAGCGGAAATACGACTCGCTTACGTAAAACAATCCACCCAAATAATTGCCTGTTCCCCAAGAGTTTT
The DNA here is from genome assembly GCA_964446075.1 of uncultured Flavobacteriaceae bacterium. GTDB lineage: Bacteria > Bacteroidota > Bacteroidia > NS11-12g > UBA955 > JAGKXC01. The sequence goes on from CAYUNO010000043.1 coordinate 2,765, forward strand.
TAACCAAGAAATAGGTCTTGTTGTCGTTGCCCAGACTCATGCCAACGATATGCATTCCGTGGTCATCGGTAGTGGTTTGTTTATCAAATGCTTCCTGTCTCACTTCTGGAGTGATCACTTTTTCTTTAACGGGTTCGGCAAAAGCGTTGCTCTTTTTTTCTGCTCCCGCATCGTTGAAACCGGCGTTGTCTTTTCCAATTTTTTGGATGGTAGACTCGTCTTCGGGTACCAAAGCCAATCCATCGCGGAATGAAAATCCTTTTTCGCTTACATCGGCCGCCCATGCAACGGAATAGCCTTTGTTTAAGGCATCTTTTACCGTTTGCGTAAATTCATCCAAGGGGAGATTCCATGCCCGATCCATGGCCCAGTTGTCTTGTACTTCAATGGGAAAATGCTCGTAGGGAAGATGGTGCGTGAAACTGGTTAAAGCCACATAATCATCCATGTTTAAACCTAAGAAATTAGCAAAACTGGTGGGTGTATAGCTTTTGCCTTGATAAGTAAAAAGGCTGGGTACTGGTCCCAAATACGCATCCAAAATTCCTTCCAAACCTTTGATCCAATCGGTGGAATAGGTGCCGGGCTCGCGTTTAACCAAAGCTTCCATGTATCCTTTCAAAACGGCGATCATTTCGGCATGATCGTGCTTCGTGGCTCCATTTTTTAAGCCGGTATATACCTCTTCGGGTACGATACCGTATTTTTTTATAATGGAAGGAATATCATGGCCTTCACCCCCTTGTTCAAAGTTGTGTTTGCCGTTCATTCGCAAGTACATTTTTGCTTTCTCCACATAGGCCCAACGAGCAACATACATTTGCGATAAATTATGCTGACCTTTACCCAATCGAATCAATTCGCTTTCCAACATGCTCAACGTTGAATAGCTCCAACAAGTAGAAGTTCGGCACTGATCTTCTACAGGTAGGCAGGCTAATTTAGCGGATGGACTAAAACTGTATGCCGATTGTGCCTTATTTTTTGTTAGGTCTATCGAATTGTAAGGCAGTATATTGCTGATTTTGTCTTGCGCTTGCGAGTATCCCATCATTAAACTGCTAAGAATTAGGGCCGCCAAGGCATTTTGTACAGGTCTTATAACAATTTTAAAATTCATGCCGATTGCAAATTACGCATTTTCTAATACAGGTGTTTGGCTAATTTCTTTGAAAGGTCGCCGTATTGTATACGATTTGGGTTTGTGAATGTATTTGGCATAGAACTTAACAATGCCTCGAATAAATCTGCTATCGGAGTAAAATAGAAAACTATTTTCTACAGGAACTGCACCCAATGTACTTTTAATTTCAGTAGAGGTTCTGCCCATGCACAGGGAAGATTTTTGATTTTCTATACACCATCCTATGGTATCAATCATCATTCGTTGATACAGGGAAAATTCTTCGGCAAATTCATCGTTAATACCCAAATGCATAGCAAAAACATTTTTATCGGATGAAATTGCCGAAATGAATCCAATCAATTGATTGTTATAGTAGTACCCCCAAACTTTGAAATCATCTTTCAATGATCTGCTGAAATTAAATAGCATTTCGGAAAGATTGGGTGAAATGGCAAGTGTTTTTTGCTTTAACGTCTTTCCTAGTAATCTGGCACAGGCAGCAACCCACTCCGATGCAGGTTGTTCACTGAGCAATTTTTTCTCAACGGCGTTTGACACACTGAGAACCTTTTTATTTCGCACGCGGTATTTGGACGACATCGCCGAGAGATAATCGTCTAGCGATTTCCAAGTATTCGGGATGCTTAGATTCATAAATGGGTCTGCGGGAATTTGAATGGCATCTTTGTGTTTTTGATTCCCTAAAATATTAATAATCAACGCTCCACATTGGATGGATTGGAATTGTTCAATCCCTTTATGTGGGTTAATCATTGGAAAATTCAATCCTGGAGTGCAGGCGTTTCCACTGTATTGGATAAACCCTTTTGCACTGATTTTTGAGACCAATTTCAATATCCAACGAAAAACATACTTACCGGTTGGTTTGGATAATTCCAAAAAACTCACGGGAAAGTTGCCGGTTTCACAGGTTACGTTTCCGCCATAATTAGGCATGGAAGTTTGTAAGTTGGAAAAGATATTGGGGTTAAGTGATTCCAAGATGACTGCGGTAATTGCGACGTCAAAATTAAGGTATTTGTAGAGCCAATAGGGTGTGTAGTTCGATAATTAGTCTTTGGAATTTGCGAAATATCCGATTAAAGTAAAACTATGTTCGTTTATTTTCATGGGGGATTTTCTAAATTATGGGTAAAACTGATTAGGTTTGTAAGTTAAGAATTTATGAAGAGTAAATGGTTTTTGGTTGGCGTTTCTGCTGCCGCAGCAATGTTTCCAGCAACAAGTATAGGGCAATCGAAATCACCTAAAAAATCCAAGCCTGCTACCAATAGCAGTAAACCGGTTTCCACTACGGATACGAAGGGTGCGGCTGCAGGTAAAAAGGATATGCTACCCGTAATGTCCTCTCAGGAATTAGCTCAGCGTTTATCTTCTTATAAAAGGGTGACACTTACAACAGATACGTCGTTATTAAGTGCTGCAGAACGTAAATGTTTAACCCATATGATTAAGGCTGCCGAATATGCCGATGCTATTTTTTGGAAGCAGGCCATCGGTCCCAAAGAAGAGTTTTTATCGTCTATTAAAGATACCAATCAGCGAAAGTTCGCGGCAATCAATTATGGCCCCTGGGATCGATTGAATAATGATAAGCCATTTATTTCGGGGTATGGTGTAAAACCGGCAGGTGCTCAATTTTATGTAGAAGGATTTACTACCAAATTGGTAAAAGATACCTTTTTAATGCGTGACGTTCTTTCACCTTACACATTAATTAAAAAGTATGAGATGCCTAAGCCACCACCGCCAATGAAGCCCGGTGCTGATGCTATGCCCATGGACCCCATGGATATGGAATTGCCTAATCCTGGGATGCCAATGGAAGGCACCGATGGACAGCAATATGCTATTCAAAAATATAGCGAAGCCTATCGCAAGGAGATTATGAAAATTGTGATGCATCTCAATGAAGCGGCACAAGCGATAGAGGGTGAGGATAAAGAGTTTGCGGAATATTTGCGAATGCGCAGTGGTGGTTTGATGATGGACGATTATATCATGAGCGATATACAATGGCTTGGATTAAAGTCGCACTTGGATATCGTGATTGGTCCAATCGAGAATTATGAAGATAAATTAACAGGGCAAAAAACATCGTACGAGTCTTATGTTTTAGTGCGTGATATGGAATGGGGAAAGCGATTGGATAAGTACGTTGGAATGTTGCCTTCTTTACAGGCTGGACTTCCTGTGGAACCCAAGTACAAGCCGGTTTTGAATAGCGGTTCGGATGCTTCAGCTGCGGGAGAAATTATCCAAAAAGATGGATTTCCGCCCATGCGAAAGCCAGCACAAGCTATGAGTTCTTTGGCAGTATTTGATGTGGTTTATTACGGCGGAGATTGCAATTCGGGCAGCAAAACCATTGCTGTTAATTTACCGAACGATGAAACTATTCAGGAAAACTTTGGAACGCGTAGGTCGCAGTTAAAGAACACCATGAAGGCGAAGTTCGATCACATTGTTGTGCCGATTTCGAAATTGGTGATTGCGCCGGAACAGCAGAAGCATATCACCTTTGATGCGTTTTTTAACAATGTGATGTTTCATGAAGTGGCGCATGGATTGGGTGTGAAATATGTTGTGTCTGGTTCGGATAAATCTAATGCTAGTGATAAAAGTTCGAAGACGATTCGCGAGGCATTGGGTGTTCATTATTCCGCGTTGGAGGAATGTAAAGCCGATGTGCTTGGATTATACATGGTAACGGAATTGTTTGATAAGAAGGAGTTGGGTGGAAAATTGGATGATTACTATGTGACTTTTGTGGCGTCGGTTTTTAGAAGTGTTCGATTTGGTGCTTCTTCTGCTCACGGCAAAGCAAATATGATAACCTTTAATACCTTGTTGGAGCGCGGCGCCATTGTTTATTCGGCTTCGTCAACAGGTGGATATTACACGGTGAACGTAATGAAAATGCGCAGTGCAATTGCGGTATTAGCAGGATCTTTGTTGCAAGTGCAGGGAGACGGTGATCCGGTAAAAGCTTCGGATATGCTACAATCTATGGGCAATATTCGCGAAGGTTTGGCTGCTGATTTAAAACGTATTGAAGCCGCTGCTATACCCGTAGATCTGGTGTTTGATCAGGGGATTTCAACCTTGGGATTGGATAAATATTTTGATGATCCCGAAGTGAAAATGCGCGAATGGGCAAAACAGCAACAACAGCGCGGAGGAATGAACGGTGGAATGAATGGAAATGGTATGGGTATGCCCGGCGGGCCCGGAACTGGCCCCAATGGACTAGGTAACCCTCCTACAGGAGCACCTCCAATGGGTAAACCCGGTCAGCCGCCAATACCGCCAGCACCTCCAGCAGGCAATAACCCGCCTGCCACTGGAAAGAAGTAATAGTAAAGAGCAGGATATAAATCGTTTTGTATAGTTTTTCGTTAATAGTAAAGTAGTTTTTATGAAGTTAAATCGTTGGGTGGTCTTAACCACCACCACCAGTGTACTGGCATTATTTGTTTTTTGTAGTAATAAAAAGTCAACCGGTTCGGATGGATTTTTTGGTCATTTGATGGGTGTTTTACAATACGCTCATTATCAGCCAAAAGAAGTAGATGATAGTTTGTCGGCCAAGGTATATGAGAATTTGCTGGGGCAATTAGACAGAACCAAACACTTCTTCACCCAAGAAGATTTAAAGCAACTATCGGCACATAAATACTCAATTGACGACCAAATTAAAGCAGGTAGATTTGATTTTTTTGATCAAACTTGGCAAACCCTGCATAAGCGTATCGATGTGCTCCAGCCGTTTATTGAAGCGGAGTTGAGCAAGCCCTATGTTTATAATAGCGATGAAGTATATGTGTTGGAGGATGAGCCACAGAAATACATGGTAAACGAAGCGGCATTGCTGGAGGATTGGAAACGCTGGTTGAAATTTCAGTCGCTAGAACGACTTTCAAGAAAAATGGAAAGTCAAAAGAAGATGAAAGACTCGGCATCGGCCAGTAAAATCAAGCCATATGACACTCTGGAACTAGGTGCTCGTAACGAGACTAAAAAATTCTATGCGGATTGGTTTAAGCGGTTGAAAAAAATGGATCGCAGAGATCAGATCGCCATGTATGCCAATGCTATTTCTGAGGTTTATGATCCACATACTGAGTATTTTCCACCCGAGGACAAAGACAATTTTGATATCGGGATGACCGGTAAATTGGAAGGTATTGGGGCTACTTTAACGGAAAGAGATGGGTATATCAAAGTTGAGCGAATTGTACCGGGAAGTGCAAGTTATCGTCAGGGTGAATTAAAAGCCGGCGATTTGATTTTGAAGGTGGCTCAGGGATCGGCAGAACCGGTGGATGTGGTGGATATGAAATTGGATGACGCAATTCAGTTAATTCGTGGCAAAAAAGGTACAGAAGTTCGATTAACAGTGAAAAAACCCGATGGAAAAACGCAGGTTATTCCCATTATTCGTGAAGTTGTGGTGATTGAAGATACCTACGCGCGAAGCGCCATTATCAATTATAAGGGTCTTTCGTTGGGATTGATTCAGTTGCCTAGTTTTTATGCTGATTTTTCAACTCGTGGACGAGGTAGGCATTCTAGTGAGGATGTTCGATTGGAAATTGAGAAATTAAAAGAAGCCGGTGTGAAGGGGATAATTTTGGATTTGCGCAATAATGGCGGTGGAAGTTTACAAGATGCCATAGATATGGGCGGATTGTTCATACCACAAGGGCCCATTGTTCAAGTGAAAGATGCGCGGGGAGTGGAAGTATATTCGGACAGAGACCCTGCTGTGAATTACAGTGGTCCTTTGGTAGTTTTGGTAAATACCTACAGTGCGAGTGCCAGTGAAATTTTGGCAGCGGCAATGCAAGATTATAATCGTGCCATTATTATCGGAACAAAAAGTACTTTTGGAAAAGGTACTGTGCAGACGTTTGTGCCTTTAGAAGGAGGAGTTACCGATGTGTTCCCTCGAGGATACGGTCAATTGAAAGTTACCATTCAAAAATTCTACCGCATCAATGGAGGAACTACCCAATTGATGGGGGTAGTACCCGATGTGATACTTCCTGACTTGTATGACGGAATAGAGCAAGGGGAGAAAGAAATGGATTATCATTTGGCTTACGATAAAATCCCCTCTGCGGTTTACAGTCCATTTAATCCGTACAAGGAAGACCGCAGAAAATTGGCGATTAAGCAAACCAATGCGAAAAAAGGCGGATCGGAGTATTTTGGATTGGTTATAAATCGTGCTGATGAGTTGGCTAAGCAGCGTAAATCGTACACGTATTCCTTGAATTTGGAGAAGTTTGAAAAACAGCAAGAGGCTTTACGCAACCAAGACAAACCGTTGAAGGATTTTAAATACAGAACGGTAGCCGATACCATTATGCCTTTGGCAGTGGATATGGATGCGGTGAAAGGGGATAAAACCAAAGAAGCGTTGAAGTTAGACTGGTTAAAGCGCTACAAAGAAGATGCAGTTTTCGATATGGGATTGTTTGCCATGAGTGATTGGATTGGTGAGACGACTGCGGCAAACGTGGATTCGAAGAAAAAATCGGGTAAAAAAGAATCGAAAAAGCCATCGGCCAAAAAACAAAGTAGTGGTAAAGGAGAATCAAAACCCGCTGCGAAGAAAGCCCCTGTAAAGGCGGCTACTCCTGTTTCTCCGATGTAGTTCTGGTTAGTCCTTCCACAGAGGAATGAACAGTGCGGAAGCTAGGACGAGTATTAGGAAATCTAATGCTCCTACTAGGGCAATGTCTTTCCAAACGCTGCTCACCAATACCGGATTAATGGTTTTGTTTGATGCTTTCATGCCAACCAAAATGATAGGCAATATTACGGGCAAACTAAGCACGGGTGCCAAGAAACCTGCCTGATTGGCTTTGGATGCAATTGCGCCAATAAGGGTAAATACAAAGCTGATGCCGGCGGTTACCAATAAAAGGTTGGTGAAATAGGCTTGGATATGCTGAATGGGGAAGCCCATGAAAAAACCGAACAACAGCAGATTTATTATTGTTAGCATCAGCATCGTGATGATGCCGTATACCATTTTTGACCAAAGAATTAACGTGGGTGATGCCAATTGGTTGTAATAAATCCAACGTGAGCGATTGATTCCTAAGAAATTTTTAGAAACTGCTTGTAAAGTACACAGTACTAAAACCAACCAAAATAAACTGTTCCATATTTTTGGTGTGATATGAGGTTGGGTTAGAAAGGACAGCAGTGCCATAGCGGCGATTTGAAGTCCTGCCGCAGCAATTACCGCAGGTTTTTTTAGATCCATGGCCCATTCGGACTTGATCAACGTGATTAGTGTTCTGATGCCTTGAAACTTGGGCGTTGAATTTTGATTGGGTGAAATGTAGTTTCGGCTATGGTCTAACATGAATAGGCGGAAAAAACTATCGGTGCGATTGCTTTGCGAAGGTATGCAATATTTTGTGCAATGCTTACGATATTTGCGGCATCTATGTTTACCAAGATTTTAATTGCCAACCGAGGAGAAATAGCGATTCGAGTAATGAGAACATGCAGAGAAATGGGCATTCAAACCGTTGCTATTTATAGTGAAGCGGACAAAAATGCGATGCACGTTCGGTATGCAGATGAAGCGTATTGCGTAGGCGGTCCTGCCAGCGCTGATAGTTATCTTCGGATGGATAAGATCGTGGAATTGTGTAAGCAGACGGGGGCACAAGCGGTGCATCCGGGTTACGGATTTTTAAGCGAGAACGCCAAATTTGCAAATCTCTTAAAGGATAATGGTATTGTGCTTATAGGCCCTACTGCCGCCGCCATGGAGGTAATGGGCAGTAAGATTGCCTCAAAGCAGGCAGTAAAAGAGTTTGGCGTGCCATTGGTGCCAGGTATAGACGAAGCAATTAAAGATGCGGATGCTGCCTTGCAGGTAGCCAAGGAAGTGGGATTCCCAGTGTTGGTGAAAGCCAGTGCGGGTGGTGGCGGAAAAGGAATGCGCGTGGTTGAACGAGAAGAAGACTTTTTAAGCAGCTTAACAATGGCTCAAAACGAAGCGCGCAGTGCTTTTGGGGATGACAGTGTTTTTATCGAAAAATATGTGGGTTCACCCAGGCATATTGAGTTTCAGATAATGGCCGATTCCTTCGGGAATGTTTGCCATCTATTTGAACGTGAATGCAGTATTCAACGTAGGCATCAGAAATTGGTGGAGGAAGCGCCCAGCGCGGTGTTGAGCGAATCCTTAAGGGCTAAAATGGGAGAAGCGGCGGTGAATGTAGCTAGAGCATGCAATTACACAGGAGCAGGAACGGTTGAGTTTTTACTAGGCGATGGAGATTCTTTCTATTTCTTAGAAATGAATACCCGTTTGCAGGTGGAGCATCCCGTTACAGAAATGATAACCGGCATCGATTTAGTGAAAGAGCAAATACAGGTTGCCTATGGAATGCCGTTGTCTTTTGAACAAAAAGATCTTGCAATAAACGGCCATGCCATTGAGTTGCGTATTTGTGCGGAAGATCCAGTCAATCAATTTTTGCCCAACGTGGGTACCGTAGAAACATACAAAATTCCCCAAGGTCCAGGAATTCGGGTTGATGATTGCATGGAAAGTGGAATGGAAATTCCAATTTATTACGATAATATGCTCGCAAAACTCGTTGTATGGGGTGAAAATAGAGAGGCCGCCATTGCAAGAATGCGAAGAGCTATCGCCGAATATAAAATCACAGGAATTGAAACTACTTTGATGTTTGGCAATTTCGTTATGCAACATCCGGCATTTTTGGAGGGTAAATTCGATACACATTTTATTCAACACCATTTTACGGGTAAAGAATTAGAAGCCAATACGTTGCCAGTGGATGTAGCAGAAGCCTTGGCTGTGGCGGCAGTTCATTGGTATGGAAATGTAGGAAAGGGAGAGGCCGTAGCTGTGGAAGCAATGCATTCTTCTGATTCCAACTCCAATAAGCCGAGCGATTGGTATTTAAGCCGACGTAATTTTAGAGATTAATTTCGCTGCTAAATGAACCAGTTATCGGATTCGGTTTTAATTATAGACGATGTACATGGTTCGTTGGTAGAAGGATTGAAGCAATCGGGAATAAACGTTTTTTATCGACCCGAAATCAAACCATCGGAAGTTGAAGATACCTGTGTAGAATTGGGTATTTCCGGGTTGGTGGTTCGGAGTAAATTGCGATTAACGGAAGCGTTTTTTACTCGAGTGAGCGGTAAGTTGAAATGGGTTGGAAGAGCAGGGGCTGGATTAGATAATATCGATTTGGCTGCAGCCGAAAAGCACGGCATTTATTGCTTTAATTCCGGTGAGGCAAATTCGGTGGCGGTGGGAGAGCAAACGGTTGGGATGATCCTGGGTTTGTTGCACAATTTGGGTAAGGGGAATACGGAGGTGCGATATGGGATTTGGGATAGAGAAGGTAATCGGGGTAGGGAGTTGAAAAGCATGGTAGTGGGTGCGCTGGGCTACGGAAATACAGGTACGGCAGTGGC
>CAYUNO010000044.1:0-12334 GCA_964446075.1 uncultured Flavobacteriaceae bacterium
GTCGACCAGCAGAAACACTAGATTTAAAGAAACTTGTTTGAGACGGTTTGATAAATGCCCCTTGATTTTTTGCCCATTCTTTATTAAACGCCCATTGATCTAATGAAATTATTATAGTTTTATTATGAATTTTTTTATCTCTTATCAATTCTAATGTTTGTTTTGGCGTACCAACTAAATACCCTAAATTAAAGAAGGAATCTGCAAAAAACTCGGATTTAAATTGAAGCACTCTTGATGAACCTATTGCTATGAGGTCAACTTCATCAATGTTTTTTTGCCATTTAAACAATTTAATGTAATTCTCATTGTACGGTTCACCGATTATAAAATCCTTTTCTGAAAATCTTGTAACATGTAAATTATGGGAATAACCCATGAATATCAAATAACCCAAAATAAATATGGGTATAATTGAATGAAGTGAAACTTTGTTTATGAATACTCTCATCAAAATTGAAAATAAATAAATGATGAACCCTGATTTAAAATTAGTTTTAAAAGGATAATTACTGAAATTATGGTGTATGTAATTGCTCGAAAACTGACTTTGTTCAGCTTTAATTTTAACACCCTTTCATCCCTTCTCAAATACCAATCACCAAGTACTAATGGGATGATATAAATGAAAGCCATTTTCCACTTGAGTAAATAATATGGGTGTAATAATATGTTAGGGTTATTGTAGAAACTCACACCAATCTGTTTAATATAGCCTATCGCAAGATGCATCCCATCAGCTCTGAAGAATATCCAAGCGAATGTAACGAATGCAAATGTGGTTGACATCTGCCATAGCTCTTTTAGATTGGGAAGTTTACGATCTTGAGCTACAACATCGGTGACGTGTTTTCGGTTACGGTTGAGAAGTAGCAGGGGTAAGAATCCGCAAGCGTGGATAAAGCCCCAAGCGATGAAGTTCCAGCTAGCTCCGTGCCAGAATCCACTAACCAAGAAGATAATAAATGTGTTGCGTATGGCTTTGTATTTACCATTTTTTGAACCACCTAGAGGGATGTATAAGTAATCTCGAAACCAAGAGGAAAGTGATATGTGCCAGCGTCTCCAAAATTCAGCGACATCTCTTGAGAAGTAAGGGAACTTAAAGTTGCTTAACAACTCAAAGCCAAATAATTTGGCAGTACCTAAAGCAATGTCAGAGTAGCCTGAGAAGTCACCATAGATTTGAAAACTAAAGGCTATCGCTCCGACAATTAGAGTTACACCATTTTGGTCGTGGTAGTTGGAGAATATTGAATCGACAATGCCCGCCAATGAATCAGCAATAACCACCTTTTTGAACATCCCCCAAAGAATTAATCTACATCCTTCAACAGCTTGAGCATATTTGAAAGAACGGGTTTTTTGAACTTGAGGTAATAAATGGCTAGCACGTTCAATTGGCCCTGCAACCAATAAGGGGAAGAAACTCACAAAAACGGCATAGTCCACAAAATTTCGAACGGGTTTTTGATGTCCTCTGTATATGTCGAAGACGTAAGACATCCCATGGAACGTATAAAAAGAAATACCAATGGGCAGGGCTACTTGAAGAAGAACGGGGTTGGTATGTAAACCCAATAAATCAAATCCTTTTTGAAATTGAACTGCAAAGAAGTTGTAATATTTAAAGACTCCGAGGATTCCAAGATTGTTGATGATACTGAGCCATAGAAAGAGTTTTGCTTTCTTTCGATTTGGAGAGGCTACCCAAAATCCGTACGCATAATCCAGGGCAGTGCTAAGCATAAGTAAGCCCATGAACTTCCAGCTCCACCACCCATAGAAGAAATAACTGGCAACCAATACCAATCCATTTTGCCAGCTCAGTTTTTTATTAAAAACAAACCAATACAGTATAAATACTATGGGTAGAAAAAGTAAAAATTCAAATGAGTTAAATAGCACGCAGGGATATATTTACTGTTTAATTGTTATGTATTTAGCATAGAGTCATAACCGATAACAACTCTAATTGGTGCGAAAATACCAATTTAAAATTAAACGCACTATTTTCATTTGGTGAACGGTCGGTTTTGGAAATAAACGGACTAAAAGGTATTATTCAGGTCAGTTTTTAGCTTGTTTCAGTCCACAAACTACCGAGAAATGAGCTTGGTCATCAAATTGGCTAAGGACTCTTGAGACCTTTTTGGGCAAGGGTATCCCCTGCCACCGTTAGCCCCCCCCTTACTGGCGGGGCTCCCATTATCAAAGCCGTGTTCAAATCCAAAAACCAATTTTTGAAAAATTTGGCGCAGAAATTTTGAGTTGAAAATTTTGGGGTTTTAGGTGTGTTTGGATTAGACTCTAGTTTAAGTGAGACACAGATTTTCTGCGAAAAACTTGGCTGTAAACTCAAAAATGCGTTATTTTGAAAATAGTTCAGAATAATAACGGTATATGAGTAAAGTAGCCTATTACATGCGCACATCGCACTACCTTCAAAATATAGACACCCAACTTGACAAAGTTGAGGAAGGGTGGAAGGTTTACAAAGACGAAGGAATTAGCGGTAGAATATACTTTGCAGATAGACCAGCGGGTAAAAAGCTACTGGAAGACCTTGCAAAGGGTAAAGTAGATTCGGTTATCACATTACGTTTGGATCGCCTTGGAAGGGACACTGCGGATATTTTGAATACAATTAAGCTAATCCATGGTTACGGAGTTCCAATTACATCGAAGAACGAAGGGATTACCACTTTAATAGATGGTAAGGAGACCCCAATGACGAATCTTTTGATTAACATCTTGTCTGGACTAGCGGAATTTCAGTATCACCAAACCCGTGAGAAAGTACTAGACGGAATTAATTTGGCAAAAGCCCAAAACAAATATAAGGGGCGTAGAGTAGGCGCAACTGAGTCATTAGAAAAACTCATGTCGAAGCCAAAGGTCAAGAAAATAAAAGAGCTGTTGGACGCCAATGTTGGTATAAGAGCCATTGCAAGAACCGTGAACTGCTCCGCAAACTACATTTACAAGGTAAAAAGTTATTATGAAACTGCCTAGCCATTTGGTTTTGTAAATTCTGTTGTTTATTATTATATCAGAAGCCAGAACTTGGTACCACTTTGACTTCTCTTCAGGGACAATAAGTTCGCTTGAATGTAAAATAAATCCTATGCCGATTAAAAAAATGGATTAGGCATTCGATGAAAATTGTCAAATTACGATTTAGGTGATAGCACCCATCCTTGGGCTATTACAGAAGAAGAATTGAAGCGTTTTAAGGGATTTGCGGACATGTCCGAAGAACAATCCAAGCTTGTTAGAGAAACGCTTGTGAGATTGGCTATAATAGCCATGGAAATCAACTAGCAATCATAATAATTAGGGAGCCGCGAGGCTCCCACAACAAACATTAAAAATTTAAAGACATGAAAAAATTAGACTCATTTAAGGTTTTCCAAAAAACCGAAACAAAAGAAATAATCGTGAACAAAGTATTAATCGGTTATTCAAGAATTAGCTCCAAACAGCAGGAATCAAACTACAGTATTGCTGATCAGGAGAAGTCATTAAGGGAATATGCACTTCAAAATAATTACGAAATGCGTGAGATCATTGGGGGTGTATCAGAAAGTGCTAAAAGTGATTTTACCCGAAAGGAATTTAAACGCTTGTTTGACACAATCAAACAGCGAAAAAACAGACCCTATGCTATCGCTGTGAAGTTCATAAGTCGCTTTTCGAGAAACGGTGGAAAAGCGATTGGCTTGGTTTCACAAATGATAGATGACCTCAACGTACATTTGCTAGAAACCTCAACGGGATTGTGTACCGATAAACCCAAAGATCGTAACGAAATTTACAGAAAACTGCTTGAGGCAGAAGAAGAGAACACGCAAAGGCTAGAAAGGACAATACCAGGAATGAAATCGTTCTTAGAAGCTGGTAATCATTTGGGGGTTGTGCCCTTCGGTTATATAAAATACGGCAAACGAGTGACTGATTTTAGCCGAATGGCTGAGAAGCAACGAATCGAAATTACAGAACAAGGCAGAATATTTCAATTGGCTTGGCAGTGGAAACTTCAGGGTGAAAGCCATGTGGCGATATCCAAACGATTGGCAGATTTGGGAGTTGACTTGAGTCATAAACGGCTAACAGCCTTGTTTAGGAATCCTTTTTACTGTGGTGTTTTGGTGCACAAGTTCTTGAAAGAACCTAGAGAAGGTAATTGGGAACCATTGGTGTCCATGGAAGTATTTTGGAAGGTGCAGGCATTGCTTGCACCCCAAACACTTGGTGCTTATCAAATTAGTAACTCAAATGATGCACGACCGTTGGCGAGGCATTTAATCTGTTCGCAATGCGATAATTTACTCACTGGGTATGAGGTCAAGAAGAAGCGAAAACACTACTATAAGTGCAATGTGTGTCGTGGTGTAAGCCTCAATGCAGAAACCAGCCCCAAATCGCCTCAAAAGGGCATTAATGACACATACAGAGAGTTGTTGGAATCAGTTGAATTGGATAGCAAGTATACAGAGGTATTTAAACACCAATTGCTCAAATTGTTTCGTTACCAAAACGCTGAGCATGAAATGGCGTTAACCGAACAAAAAACGAAATTGGGAGAGTTAGTTACGAATAAAAACAGTTTAGAAAAAAAGTACCTATTCTCAAGTAACATCAGTGCGGATGTTTACGAACGTCATTCATCACAGTTAGAATGGGAAATCAACGCAACTCACCAAAAAATCGCAGACCTAGAAAATAAATTATCTAACCACGACATTTTTATCGATAAAGCGATGAATGTTTGTGAAAACCTCAGTAAATACTGGGTGTGTGGCACATCGGAGAACAAGCAACGCATCCAAAAAATGTTGTTTCCTGAGGGTTTGTACATTGTTCCCGAAAAAAGGACTTATCTAACCCAAAATATGAACCAAGTTTTTCAGCTAATCCCTCTATTTACGGGGGTTAGCGAAGGGCATAAAACAAAAAAAGTCACCATTTCTGATGACTTTTCTTCTTTAGTAGCGGGAACAGGACTCGAACCTGTGACCTTCGGGTTATGAGCCCGACGAGCTACCACTGCTCCATCCCGCGATTTATGTTTCGTAGCCCGTAGGGGAATCGAACCCCTCTTTCATCCGTGAAAGGGACGTGTCCTAACCGATAGACGAACGGGCCATCTAATGGGGCTGCAAATATAGCAATTATTTCAGATTTGCCAAAGACTTTAAGAAAAAAATCAATTTACGTTTTCGTATCGGGTGATTCCGCCATCGCCCCACAATTCTTCCAATCGATAAAATTGACGTTTTTCTTCCGAAAATACGTGCACAACCACGTTCACGTAATCCAACAATACCCACTCCGCTTCATCACTACCCTCTCGGTGTCTGGGCTTTTCGGCCAAGGCTTTTCTTACTTCTTCCTCTACGCTATCGGCCAAGGCATCTACCTGTCTTGCAGATCCACCATGACACAACACAAAAAAATCGGCCATTGCAGACCCCGTTTTGCGTAAATCCAAGGAACAAATATCCAATCCTTTTTTCTCCTGCAGTCCTTTTACTATTACCGCTACCAGTGCTTCCACCGGTGTATCGTTGCTCTTTTTAGCCATCAATGCTGTTAATTTGCTGCAAAGTAACAACCATTTTGGCAGAAATTAACGTTTATTCCGATTTAGGAGATGCCGTTCTCTATTGGACAGCGTCGTGCGCGTCTACGCAAGATGCTATTTTGGAGTTGTTGAATGTACCTAATAGCCCTTCCGTGATCGCTCTTTTTACGGGTAATCAAACCGCGGGTAGGGGTCAACGTGGAAATAGTTGGACTTCTGTTCCCAATCAATCTCTGTCTTTAACCGTTGCTGTGTTAGTAGATGAGAACTTAGAATACGATTGGGTGTTAACCAATAAAATAATTTCGACGTGTATTTGTGAAACCATCGAAGAAAAAGCGAAAGCACAAGTTCAATTGAAATGGCCGAACGATGTATTTGTATCCGATAAAAAACTGGGAGGAATGTTGATGCAAATTCATCAGGACTCTTCGGGCAAGTGGTTGTTAGTAGGTATTGGTTTAAATGTGGGGTCTGTACCGGAATCGGTTAATGATGTAGCAACCTATCTGAATGCACATACAGCAGAGGAGGTGTCGGTTTCAGAAATGGCGGAATTATTGGTAGTTCGAATAAAATCCTTAGTGATAAATCGTTTTTCAGATGTGTTCTATCTGGCTGGGTACAAAGAAAAATATCGACAAAAATTGTGGTGTGTAAACAGCGAGATTACCCTTGATTTTTATGAAAACGAGAAGGTAGTGGAATCATGGCAAGTTACTCTTTTGGATGTGGACGATGCGGGAAGATTGGTTATTGATACAGGCGATCAAGCAGTTAAATCGTACCATCATGGCCAAGTGAGAATTGCCACAAAATAGTAATCTTTACTTTCCGTTTAAGAAATTAACCATAGATATTAAACCATTTTAACTATTTTGCAGTCTAAGTAAACGGTAGACAACAAAATAGCTATGAATAGAAAGCACTTTTTTGAGTCGTTGTTGACGGGCAATAAAATCACTTCATCGGAATCAATGCAGGATGAAGGAGATGTTTTAACCCAAAAGACAGTAAACAGACGAACAAATACGGGGATATCGGAGTATAAAGGCACCTTTGGTGATGCGGAGTTGATGCATCTGCTTCGCAGAAGTTTGTTTGGTGTATCGATGGGTGATATTAAGAAATTTAAAGGCAAAACACTTACTCAAGTGGTTGATACCTTGCTTACACCTGCTGTAACGCAGCCCAATCCACCAGTGAATTATTATGGAAATCAGGTGAATGACCCCAATGTGCCCTACGGTTCTACTTGGGTAAATGCTCCGTTGGATCCTAACGTAGAGCCCAATCGAAAAGGTGGGGTGAAAGCTTGGTTTTGGGGGTTGGCTGCTTTTCAAAATGCTGATTTGTTGCAGAAGATGGTTATGTTTTGGCACAATCATTTTGCCATTCAGTTTTTGGAAATACCGGATTCCAGAGCTTGTTACACCTATTTAAAAACAGTTCATACCCATGCATTGGGCAATTTTAAAGATTTAACAAAGGCGATTACGATTGACCCAGCAATGTTGTTTTATCTTAACGGTCGATTAAATACAAAACGCGCTCCGGATGAGAATTATGCCCGTGAATTGCAAGAATTATTCACCGTAGGAAAGGGCCCCAATTCCAAATTTACTGAAGACGATGTAAAGGAAATGGCTAAGATTTTAACCGGTTGGACCATTAACCCGCTAACTAATCCATTTTCCACAGCATTTGTTGCTACCAATCACGATATCACAGATAAAAAATTGTCTTCGTTTTATGGAAATGCAACTATTAAAGGAAGAACCGGAATAACCGCAGGAGAAGATGAACTCAATGATTTGTTAACGGCCATTTTTGCGGTGGATGAAACGGCGTTGTATTTGTGCAGAAAGCTATACAAATTCTTTGTTTATTACGACATTGATGACACCGTAGAAACCAACGTTATTGTGCCCCTAGCAAAAGTCTTTAAAGATTCAGGGTACGATATTAAAACGGTTTTAAAAACACTATTAAAGAGTGAGCATTTCTTTGATGCATGGAATCGAGGTTGTATTATCAAGGATCCAATATCTCAGCAAGCCGGTTTTTGCAGACAAATGGAGGTAAAATTCCCCAATTCCACCGATTATTTTTTGTTTTATCAAATGATGGGGATGGGATTGTCCTTTGGGCAACTTACACAAATGAATTACGGGGATCCGCCAAACGTTGCGGGTTGGCCAGCTTGGTACCAAAAGCCATTGTATCACCGATCTTGGATCAACAGCGATACGCTGCCTAAACGAAATCAGTTTACTGATTATTTGTTATATATCGGACATAAAGTGGGGTCGTTTACGTTGATGGCAGATCCTTGGATTGTTGTAAAACAAATGTCCAACCCCGGCGTTGCCGACGATTTGTTGACCGAGACCATATCCTTTTTAGTACCGGAAGATTTAACCACTACACAGAAAGCCAATTTGAAAGCAATTTTGCTACCTGGGGGAATTCCAGATTACAACTGGGCCGATGAATATCGTGCGGCAACAACTCCATCGGACCCCAATTATAGTACCTCTTTGGTTTCTGTAACTGCGAAACTGAAGGCATTATTTAAAGCAATCATGAATCTTTCCGAATATCAATTGTCATAAACACGGAGATGAAAAGAAGAAGTTTTGTTAAAAGTGCAGCGGCGGCAGGAACGCTAATGCCATTCACACTGAGTGGAATGGGGCTGAAAACCTACGAGGACTCACCCTTGTTACAAGTTCTTGGAAGAAGGGCCGGTGCTACGGATAAAATACTGGTTATTATTCAGTTAAACGGTGGAAATGATGGTTTAAATACACTCATTCCAACCGATCAGTATAGTAATTTAAGTAAGGCCAGAAGCAACGTTTTAATCCAAGAAAGTAAGGTGTTGTCGTTATCGGGTAAAACGGGGGTAGGTTTACATCCGAAGTTAACGGGGTTGCGTGATATGTACAATGCCGGTTTAGTAAGTGCGGTGCAGTGTGTAGGGTATCCTCAACCTAATTTTTCTCACTTTCGATCTACGGATATTTGGATGAGTGGATCTAATGCCGATGAGGTGTTTACCACCGGATGGATGGGTAGATATTTAGACATGGCTTATCCCGAATTTCCGGATAAATATCCCAATGCCACTATGCCGGATCCATTGGCCATTCAAATTGGTCAGGTTGTAGGATTACAGTATATGGGTCCTACCGTTACCATGGGAATGGCAATTACCGACCCTTCTACTTTTTACGAATTGGTAGACGGGACAACCGGACAAACTCCAAGTACCCCTTATGGAGATGAATTGGCCTTTTTACGATTAGTAACACAGCAAACAAACCAGTATGCCGATGTGATTAAGGGGGCCGCTTCCAAGGGTAAGAATTTGTCTACGAAGTACACCACTTCTGGCAGGAACTCTAGCTTATCAGATCAATTGAAAATTGTGGCCAAATTAATTAATGGAGGGTTGAAAACACCGGTTTACATGGTGAGTTTGGGCGGTTTTGATACTCATAGTCAACAAGTTGACACCTCCGATACCTCCAATGGTTCCCATGCAACTTTGATGCAGCAATTGGGCGATGCAATTGCCGCTTTTCAGGACGATTTAAAGCTGATGGGCATTCAAGATCGCGTTGCGGGAATGACTTTCTCCGAGTTTGGAAGAAGGGTAATGAGTAATGCTAGCGATGGTACGGATCACGGTGCCGCTGCTCCATTGTTTGTATTTGGTACATCGGTACAACCAGGAATTATTGGTAGTAACCCTACGATACCATCGACGGTAACGGTTAACGATAATCTGCCTATGCAGTACGATTTCCGTCAAGTTTACGCTTCTGTGCTTCAAGACTGGTTTGGTTTAACGGATACGGAATTGAAGGTGGCTATGGGGAATAAGGATTTCAATACATTACCGATATTTAAGAATAACAAGGCTAAGATTGAAGACTATGTGGACTTAGTGAGCAGAATTTCGCTGAATGCAATCTATCCAAATCCGCATAGGGGTAGAGTGAGTGTAGATTATTTCACGGAGTCAGGTAATTTGCAATTGTGCGTTTTTGATGCACGTGGTACATTGATAGATACCGTAGTATCAGGTTGGCATTCACACGGATCGTATACTATTCAAATTGATACATCGCAATATGGACCGGGAAATTATTTCGTACAATTGTCTCAAGGAGAGAAACGATTTACCGAAGTTTTATTGGTTCCATAGATTATTTTTCTATCTATTAATTAGATTTTTTTAAAATAGTTGGGTTGAAATTGGTTTAAATTGCTATATTTGCGACCCCAAATTGCCCTATCGTCTAATTGGCAGGACAGCAGATTTTGGTTCTGTACGTCTAGGTTCGAGTCCTAGTAGGGCAACAAACAGTAGGTTTGATGATATCCTCGCCGATATTGGTGTTGAGAGACAGTAAAATCGAATTTTATGACATCGTTAATACATCCCGTTAAAATCTTTTCTGGAACTGCGTCTTCCGCACTAACTACCAGTATTTGTGAGTATTATGGATCCACTCCAGGCGATATGTCTGTAGCTAGATTCAGTGATGGTGAATTTCAGCCAAACTTCAACGAAAGTGTACGAGGCTGTGACGTTTTCATAGTGCAAAGCACCTATCCATCCACAGATAATTTATTTGAATTATTGATGGCCATCGATGCGGCTAAGCGTGCGAGTGCCAACTATATAACCGCGGTTATTCCGTATTATGGTTTTGCTCGTCAGGATAGAAAAGATAAACCTAGGGTTTCTATTGCTTCAAAATTGGTTGCAGATTTATTGAGCACTGCTGGGGCAAACCGGGTAATGACCATGGAATTACATGCTCCTCAGATTCAAGGTTTTTTTAATGTACCGGTAGATCACTTGGAGGCCTCGATCATATTTGCTCCGTATATCAAGAATTTACCTCAAGATAATTTAGTATTAGCCGCTCCGGATGTAGGATCCAGTAATCGTATACGCGAAGTAGCGAAGATTTTGAACCTACCGATGGTAATATGCGATAAGGAACGTAAGCGAGCTAACGAAATCGCTAATATGACGGTAATCGGTGATGTTGATGGTAAGGACGTTGTTTTAATTGATGATATCATCGATACGGGTGGAACTTTGTGCAAGGCGGCTTCTATGTTAACAGAAAAGGGAGCAAAGAGTGTACGTGCGCTTTGTTGTCATCCAGTGTTAAGCGGTAAAGCGTACGAGAATATTAACAACTCAATTTTAACTGAGTTGGTGGTGACCGATACCATTCCATTAAAAGGGAAATCGGATAAAATTAAAGTATTATCGGTGGCTCCATTGTTCGCAAGAGCAATTCGTAACGTGCATGAGAACGGAAGTATTAGTTCTCTTTTCAAGCAGGCCATTGCCAATCAAACCAATATTGATTTTAACAAGTAAAAAAAATTAAGAAAGAATATTATGAAAACCATTTTATTAAAAGGTGAAGTTAGAAGTGAGGTAGGAAGCCGCACGGCTAAGGTTTTGCGCAGTGAAGGTCAAGTACCTTGCGTATTGTATGGAACAGGTGGAGAAAACGTGAATTTTGCGGTTTATCAAGCTGATTTCAAGAATTTAGTTTACACTCCAAACGTGTATAAAGTGAAGTTGGACTTAGGCTCAAATACATACGATGCCGTTTTGCAAGATATTCAGTTTCACCCAGTAAGTGATATCATTTTGCATTGCGATTTCTTAGCAGTTGATGCTTCTAAGAAGGTAGTTATGGAAATTCCAGTTCGCGTTGTAGGTAACTCTCCAGGGGTTCGTGCAGGTGGTAAAATGGTTAAGAAAATCAATCGTTTGCGTGTTAGAGGTTTAGTTCAAAACTTACCTGATTACATTGACGTTAGTATTGACACATTAGAAATTGGTCAGAGTGCAAAAGTTTCAAACTTAACAGTGGAAGGTTTTGAAATTTTGGATGCACCAGCTAACGCTATTGTGACCATCAAAACTACTCGTGCTCTTATGCAGGCTGCTGCAGACGCAAGAAAATAATTGTAACAAATTATTAAGTAAAAGGGGCGGCTTCTTACGAGGCCGCCCCTTTATATTTTATGTAAATCAGCTTTAATAGGAACTTTAAAAGTTTATTTATAATGTTTGAGATAAAATTATCCGTTGATGGCTTTTTGGTACAAATCGGATACAGCTGACCAATTAATTACATTCCAAAATGCAGCAATATAATCAGGTCTGCGGTTCTGGTAGTTTAAATAATACGCATGTTCCCAAACATCCAATCCAAGAATAGGTGTACCTTTAACTTCGGCAATATTCATCAATGGATTATCTTGATTTGGGGTGCTTGTAATGGCTAATTTTCCATCGTGAACGATTAACCAAGCCCAACCAGATCCAAATCGTGTAGTTCCCGCTGCATTGAATTGTTCTTTCATGGCAGCGAACGAACCAAACTGGTTGTTGATTGCCGCTAACAATTCTCCTGTTGGTTCACCTCCCCCGTTGGGTCCCATAATACCCCAAAAGAAAGTATGATTCCAATGACCGCCACCGTTATTTCTTACAGCCATGCTGTAATCACCGATGTTTAATAGAATTTCTTCTAAGGTTTTGGTTTCTAACTCTGTACCTTTAATAGCATTGTTAAGGTTGTTGACATAAGCCTGATGGTGTTTTCCGTGGTGGATTTCCATCGTTTTTGCATCAATGTGTGGTTCAAGTGCATTGTGCGAATAAGGCAAGGGAGCTAATTCAAACATGGTTTTAGT
>CAYUNO010000045.1:0-12201 GCA_964446075.1 uncultured Flavobacteriaceae bacterium
TTTTCTTCTGTATTAGAATGTGCGCTTCTACTCACACTTAAATTACTGGCTAAGGTAATTCCTGTAATTCCGGCGAGCGCTAACAGGAATGTCTTCCTCGATTTTGTTGCAATCTTCATGGTTTTCTGTTTAATTTTTTGCACCAATACGCGAACTAGGGAAAAGGTAAATGCTCTTTGCAAATTTTTTTTAAACTGCCATGTTATCTTTGCATCCAATCTATGTCGAAGAAGAAATTATTGGATGCCCTCAGCTATCATGCCGATGGAAGACCCGGGAAAATTGAAGTTATCTCTACAAAACCTACGCAAACTCAATTCGATTTAGCTTTAGCCTACTCACCAGGAGTGGCAGAGCCATGCTTGGCCATTGCGGAAAATGTGGATGACGTATACAAATACACGGCCAAGGGAAATTTAGTTGCTGTAATTTCCAATGGTACCGCAGTGCTGGGCTTAGGGGATATTGGACCGGAAGCATCAAAGCCCGTAATGGAAGGGAAAGGGGTGTTATTTAAAATCTTTGCCGATATTGATGTGTTTGACATCGAATTAAACTGCAAAGACGTGGATGATTTCGTTCGCACGGTTAAAGCCATGGAACCCACTTTTGGGGGAATAAATTTGGAAGATATCAAAGCTCCAGAGAGTTTTGAAATTGAAGAAAGACTGAAGGCGGAGTTGAATATCCCCATCATGCACGATGATCAGCACGGTACGGCAATCATTTCAGGAGCCGGTTTGATTAATGCACTTCGAATAGTTGATAAAAAAATTGAGGATGTCCGATTGGTGGTTAACGGTGCAGGGGCATCGGCCATCGCTTGTACCAAACTCTTTGTAAGCCTTGGTGCAAGGAAAGAAAACATCATTATGTTGGACTCCAAAGGAGTTTTGCATACATCGCGAACCGATTTGGATAAATACAAGCAACAGTTTGCTACCAATGCGAAGGCCACTACATTAGAAGAAGCATTGGTAAATGCCGATGTTTTCGTAGGATTGAGTAAAGGGAATATTCTAAGTCAAGACATGATTCGTTCTATGGCCAATGATCCCATCGTATTTGCCATGGCAAATCCCGATCCTGAGATCGATTATAATACGGCCATTGCTGCAAGACCCGATATTATCATGGCTACTGGAAGAAGCGATTTTCCCAACCAAGTGAATAATGTTTTGGGATTCCCGTTTATATTCAGAGGTGCCTTGGATGTTAGATCTACCGCTATTAATGAAGAAATGAAATTGGCTGCGGTAAGGGCCATTGCCGACTTAGCCATGGAGCCTGTTCCGGAATCCGTAATGATGGCGTATAATGAGAAAAACCTCACATTTGGTAGAAATTACTTTATCCCAAAGCCTTTAGATCCGCGATTATTAACAACGGTAGCTCCAGCTGTGGCAAAAGCTGCCATGGATAGCGGAGTAGCTCGGGCTCCCATTACAGATTGGGAAGGGTACAAAGCTTCTTTACGTAAACGATTAGGAATTGATAATGATTTCGTGAATCGATTGATGTTGAAAGCAAAAACAGCTCCTAAACGTGTAGTTTTTGCAGAGGCCGATAACGTAAGTATTTTAAGAGCTGCCCAGATGGCCGCGAATGAAGGGATTTGTAAACCGATATTATTGGGTAAGCAAGAAGTAATCGATCGTTTATTGTCTGAAAACAATATTGATATACCCGAAGCAGTTGTGGTAGACCCAAGGCAAGAATCGGAAAAAAGAAAGACGTACGGCGATATTCTCTACAAACAAAGAGCTAGAAAGGGGTTAACGCCGTACGAAGCAGAATACAAAATGCGCAATCGGAATTATTACGGTGCTATGATGGTTGAGCAGGGGGATGCAGATGCATTTATTTCTGGGTTAAGCAGGAATTACCCAATAGCTCTGAAACCAGCAATTGAAGTAATTGGATTGAGTAAACAGCACAGTAAGTTGGCGGGGATGCATATCATGATGACCAAATCGGGCCCTATGTTTTTGGCCGATACCACAGTGAATATTGATTACACGGTAGATACCTATGTTCAGTTAGTACGAATGGTTCATGATAGAATAAAATCGTTACAAATGGATCCAAGAATTGCTGTAATCAGTTATAGTAATTTTGGTAGTTCTCCTGGTAAATATCCCGACATGGTGCGTGAAGCAGTTTCTATTTTACATAAGGATTATCCAGAAATTTGCGTAGACGGTGAAATGCAGCCGATTTATGCCGTTGACGGCAAAGCTCGTTTCGAACAATATCCATTCAATAAATTGGGAGATAAATCGGCTAACGCTTTTATATTTAGTAATTTAAGTACTGGAAATGCATCGTATCAATTAATGCGTGCTATGGGGATGGCAGAGTCAATTGGGCCCGTATTATTAGGATTTAAAAAATCGGTTCATATTCTTCATCACAGTTCTTCGGTACGTGAAATTGTTAATATGACTGCCTTGGCAGTTTGCGAAGCTCAAGACAAAGAATGATTGTAGAAGTAACTGATTTTCAGAGTAAAGACTATTATCAGGCCTTGGCTGTTAGAGATGAAATACTCAGACAGCCATTGAATTTACAATTTGACTCCGCACAACTAGCTGCTGAAAATTTGGATATTCACATAATTGCTAAAGTAGGCAGCAAGGTAGTGGGTACCATGATAATGACCATCGTAAACGATAATGCCAAAATGCGACAGGTGGCGGTGTTATCGGAATTTCAATCTAAAGGTATTGGGAAGAAAATGGTACAATCATTTGAACAATTGTCAAAAAATAAAGGACTGAAATCCATTGTATTGCATGCTAGAGAAACGGCAATAAGTTTTTATAAAAACTTGGGTTATTATGTGGAGGGAGAGCGGTTTGAGGAAGTGGGAATACCGCATTGGAAGATGAGTAAATTATTATAATTATGCTGTTTCATGGTTGCTATGCGTTTGCCACAAAAGCAGTTCATGTACAGAATAAACAATTATAATCGTTTATAAACGCTTTTTCATCTGTTTGTAAATCCGAAAAACCATAAGATTGGATATCTTTGTGTTTTGTAATTTAATGGAAGCTTTAATCACTGCTGCACAATTTGTCTTAGCCCTGTCAATCTTAATCACTTTGCATGAATGTGGCCACTTCTGGGCTGCTAGAGCCTTTGGTATTCGAATTGAAAAATTTTATTTGTTTTTCGATGCTTGGGGATTCAAATTTTTCAGTTTTAAAAAAGGAGATACCGAATATGGCATTGGTTGGTTACCCTTAGGAGGATATGTAAAAATTGCTGGTATGGTTGATGAGAGTTTAGATAAAGATCAACTAGCATCTGAACCTCAAAGTTGGGAGTACCGCAGCAAACCAGCTTGGCAGCGTTTGATAGTTATTACAGGCGGTGTAATAGTTAATCTAATTTTAGGGATACTTATAATGGTTATTTCAACCTTTATTCAAGGTGAGAAATATATCCCAAATGAAAAATTATCAGAATTGGGAGGTGTTTATGCTGGTCCCGTTGCTAGAAAATTAGGATTTCAGACAGGAGACAAAATAATAAGTCTTAATGGTAAAATAGTAGATAATCTTCAATCCGAATTTGGAGATCCCACCTTTTTGTTAGCCGATAAGAAAGAAGTAGTTATTGAAAGAAATGGCGAAACAAAAACCATACAGCTTCCTAATAATCTGGAAGAGAAATTAGCAACTTTGTCAGAAACAGAAAAAGAATATCCCATTTTTGCTCCTCGCATTGGATTTAGTGTGGAAACGGTTCTAGGCGGTAGCAATGCATCCAAAGCAGGACTAGAATCTGGAGATAAAATAGTTAGATTAGATTCTACCAATGTGCAATCTTTCTTTGAATTTAGAGAGTTGTTAAAAACGTATTCAGGTAAAAAAATCACATTGACTGTGGTGAGAAACAGTAAATCAGACGCAATTTCTGACGCTGAATCTAATTCCCAAATTACTAAGCCCGATACGTTAAAACTATCCGCCAACGTTACCACCGAAGGAACTTTAGGTTTTATGCCAAAGGATTTGGAGTTGGAGCAGTATGTAAAAACGATAAACTATTCGGTGCTTGAATCCATTGTACTAGGAACTGAACGTTCATTTTCATTAATAGGGGGTACAGCTAAATCTTTAGGGAAAGTAGCCTCAGGTAAAGTTGATGCATCTAAATCCTTAGCCGGACCAGTTGGAATTGCTCAAATGTTTGGAGGAACTTGGGATTGGGGTAGATTTTGGTCGTTAACTGCTATTCTGAGTCTAACCTTGGCGTTTATGAATATTCTTCCAATACCTGCTTTGGATGGTGGACATATGATGTTTATCCTTTGGGAGATGATTACTGGGAAGCCCGTTACCGAAAAAGTTTTATACGTTGGCCAGATCATTGGAATGGTAGTTTTATTATCGCTCATGGCATTTGTGTTTTGGGTGGATATTGCACGTCTATTAAATTTATAACCAAAAGTTAGTACAGCATAATGGGGCTAAATCATTTCGATATACTCGGGATTAAACCCTCTCCAATTATTAATGCTTCAGAACTTAAGAAAGCATTTATTGCCAAGCAACGATTAGTTCATCCAGATACCGGGGATGACACCGATGATTCTCAAGATTTAAATGCGGCCTATGAGATATTAAGGACCGAAGAAGGGGCTGTAAAATGTTTCTTATTGATGTTTGTTTCTGAAGAAGAGCTCAACAAAAACTTGTTACCCGCTGATTTTCTAATGGAAATGATGGAACTATCTGATATTATTGAAGATAGTAGAGTATCTGGTGACGTAAACGATAAACAAGAAGCAGAAAAATTAATTTCTAATTTAAAAAGTGAGTTGGAAATTGAAAAACAAAATCTTTTTTTAGAAAATTCATCAAATATCGAAAATTCCAGCAATGCGATTAGTCAAATTAATCCTTGGATTGTTTGGTATCAAAAAGCTAGATATTATTCTAGATTACGTAAAAATTTAGATGGATTCGAAGAATTTTAGTATCATCGTATACCAAAAAATTGGGACTTTCAATCAATTAAGAAAATGCATCCAAAAACAATAATTAAGTCACACTCCGAAATTAAGAGAATGTTGCAGAGGTTGAGTTACGAAATCGCTGAAACTTTTTTTTCTGCTGAAGAAATTTATTTGGTGGCTTTAAATGATCGTGGACTGAGTATTGCAAATGAAATTAATCGTGAGTTGACAAGAATTTTGCCTAATTGTATTATAAATTTTGGCAATGTGGATGTGGTTGGAGATTTTACATGGTCTGGTGTATCGCCAACACAAGTTTCTTTTGATATTCCTGTTATTATTATTGATGACGTAATTCATTCAGGATCAACGGTTATGAAAGTGTTGATGTCATTATACGATTATGGATTTAAAACAATAAGAACTGCTTTTTTAGCAGATCGTCAATACCGGAATTATCCCGTTTCTGCAGATTTTATTGGTGTATCTTTATCAACAACATTGCAGGAACACGTTTTCTTCGATAACTCAGATCCAGGCGATTTATTGTTGTATTTGCAATAATTACTAAAACAATAAAGGCCAATTGTTATTGTAGATTTCCTCATTTATTGTCAATCCTAATATTTGTAAAAGTCATGCAACAATTTAATCTAAGTAGTTGTTATTTACTTTTATAGATTTAACTTTTTTCGTAGAGAATATGTAAATTTGATACTCAGTGAAAAAACTATTATTGCTTTTAGTTGCAATCATTGCAAATTCTATCGTCACCGCTACCCACATTGTAGGGGGTGAGATGAATTATACATACTTGGGCAATAATGAATACTTGATCCGGTTGGATGTTTATTTTGATTGTCAAAATGGTAGTCCGCAGGCTATAGCTCAAGACGCTACTGCTTTTATCGGTGTTTTTGATGGAAATTCAAGAAATTTAATCTCTGGTTTTCCTCGCGAAGTTTCAAGAAAAGGACCATTTCGTATAGTAAAAACCAATTACAATTGCATAGTTCAAGCGCCAAATGCCTGTGTTGACCAGTATATCTATGAAATCAAATTAACATTGGCTCCTAGGACCGGTGGATATTATATTTCGTTTCAACGGTGTTGTAGAAATGGTTCTATTACCAATTTAACTAACCCTGGAGGAACAGGGGCTAATTATTGGACTCATATACCTGACCCGAGAACATTATCTAACGGCCAGCATAACAATTCGGCTAAGTTTAAGGAATTACCTCCAAATTTCTTATGCACCAATACACCATTGAAATTTGATCACAGTGCAACCGATGCCGATGGTGATAGTTTGGTATACGAATTATTTCATCCTTTTACCGGAGGCGATCAAAATAATCCGCGTCCAGATAATACTTTGTCCAATGGATTACTGGAATTACCACCTTTTTCTCAAATTACATTTGGTGGAAGTTATACTTATGGTAATCCGATAAATGGTAATCCCGCCATGAATATTAATCCAATTACTGGATACCTTACATTAACTCCTACTAGAGTTGGACAATTTGTTGTAGGGATTTTAGTGAAAGAATATAGAAATGGTAAACTTATTTCTTCTACTCGAAGGGATTATCAATTTAATGTGCAAAGTTGCCAAGTAGATGTGGTAGCAAGTTTTTTTGTTCCTACCTTTCTTTGTGGATATAAATACAAATTTCAGAACCAGAGTTTTTCGGCTCAACGATATCACTGGGATTTTGGAATTGCAGGTAGGACAGACGATACCTCAAATCAGAATAATCCAGAAGTTAACTTTCCAGGACCGGGGACCTATAAAGTTCGGTTATTTGCATTCAAGAATAAATGTGTAGATAGTTTTGTTGGTACCATTACGGTAGTTGAACCTAAACTACCGAAATTGCCAGCCGATACCACCATATGTCCAGGTGGTGATGTGAAATTAAAATCGAGTGTAACAGCAGAGTCGTATCGCTGGAGTACGGGTGATACAACGTCGGGAATTCAAACTAAAACAACCGGTCTAATTTGGTTAGAAGTAAGAGCAAAAACGTGCGCTTGGCGAGACACAATGTTTGTATCCGTAGATAATTCTAAAATTACAGCAGAAGGAGACACTGTTTATTGTAGTAATTCTTCATTTGAAAGAAAATTAAAAGCAACGGATGGATGGAAATCCTATCAATGGTCTACTGGGGAGAAATCGCAATCAATAAATGTATCAAAAACAGGTATTTATAGGATTACGGCTGAATCAATATTTGGATGTTTTACTACAGATTCAGCGGAAGTTTCTCAGTATACGCCAGTTCAAGTTAAAATAGACGATACTACAGTCTGTCCAAATACACCGATCGTATTTTATTCGCAAAGTAACTTAACAAATCCATCCTTCACCGCATTGTGGAGTAATGGATCAACAGCTTATACGTTAACAACAGCACAACCCGGAAAATACTGGTGTGAAGTCACTGTAGGTAAATGTTCCAGAAGAGATACGTTTAATTTAATTAATTTTCCTAATGAGTTTGAACTTGGTAATGATTTACGTTTTTGTGAATATATTGATACGGTTTTATCCATAAATCTTTCTGGAGCATCTTCAATTCGATGGAATGGAGAAATAACCGGTTCAACCTACCAAATAAAAAAACCAGGAAAAATAGTTGTAGATCTTCTCAATAAATACGGTTGTAAGGAATCGGACTCTATTGTTGTAAATTTATATTTTAATCCATCTGTAAATCTTGGTTCTGATACCACCTTGTGTTTAAGTGAAAATCCAATATTAAACGCAGGTTCAGGTATGCGGAATTATCTATGGCACGATGGCACTACTGAGCAATATAAGGTAGCCTATGACTCTGGAAAATACTGGGTTAGAATTGTAAGTCAAGATGGTTGTCCAGCATCGGACACTTTGTATATAAATAAACGGAAAGATTTATTTCCATCAATAATATGGATGCCCAATGCTTTTACTCCAAATAATGATGGTAAAAATGATATCTATCCCAATAATCAATACAAAGTAAATGGGGCCTTTTACGAAGTCAAATTATACAATCGTTGGGGTGAACGTATAGTAGAGCTAAACTCGCCAGAGTTTAATTGGGATGGAACTATTAATGGTATTCCTGCACCAGAAGGAGTTTATGTGTATACAGTGTATTACGTGGGTTGCGATAACAAAAAGAGATATTTATACGGAAATTTTACTCTTCTGCGGTAGATTTTCATACTATTATTTCAAAATAATCTAAACAAAATCGAATTCGATTTCATGGGGGAGAGTCTTCCTCTTTTAAATATTTTTTAATTAACAGATTTTAATAATCTATTGATAACTACTAATTCCGTTTTCCACATTTCTTTCTTCCTCTAAGCTATTTCGATTATTCGTTACCCTTCTAATCCCGTTTTTTAGTAAACTGGAATTAAAATTAATTACTAAACCCAATTTATAATTACCAAGGCGCAACATTCGTAAGCACTTTTGAATATGCGAATCCGAAACGGATTCAGCGGTTTCAATACTAACAATTAATCGGTCTTCAACCAATAAATCAACGGAATAACCTGATTCCATGTTTAAACCTTTGTATTGAATAGGAAGAATTTTATCCGTATTCAATTTTATTCCATTTTCAGATAAATCAAAGGCTAGACATTGCAAATAAATATCTTTAGGTAAACCCGGGCCAATGGTTTTATGTACCTCTATAGCCATTCCAATGACCTGATGGGCGATATCGTTTTCGTCAGTTATCATTAACAAGTAAAACAAATATAATCATTAAATCCACAAAAACTAAACAAAAAACTATTTAGAATGGTTAAAAACTAAACAAAACAATACGATGATTAATTTAAATTCTTGGTAACCTTCTTGTAAATTCTAATTAATTTTACCCATTGAAATGAGTAATAAGCAAGTAATCAAAAATGCCAATGTTGTTACAGATTTGAATGTAATGATGCAAGACGTTCTAATTGAAAATGGAATTATTGTAAAAATTGCTAACTCTATTTCTGATCCTCATGCAACGGTGATTGATGCACAAGGAAACTATCTCTTACCTGGGCTTATAGACGATCAAGTTCATTTTCGCGAACCTGGATTAATCCATAAAGCAACCATAGCTTCTGAAAGCAGAGCCGCTTTAGCTGGTGGTGTAACCTCATTCATGGAAATGCCTAATGTTAATCCACAATCAGTTACACTTGAACTACTTGAACAGAAATATGCAATTGCATCGCATAACTCGGCGGTGAACTATTCATTTTATTTGGGAGCTACTAATGATAATTTAGAAGAAATTAAAAGAATTAATCCAGAAACAATTTGTGGAGTTAAGATTTTTATGGGAAGTTCAACAGGGGACATGTTGGTTGACCGACAGAAAACGTTAGAGGGTATATTTAGAGAGTCTCCTGTACTAATTGCAACTCATTGCGAATGCGAGACACGGGTTAAGGATAGATTCAAAGACGCCGTGGCATCCTATGGTGAAAATATGGATCCGTCAATGCATCCCGTTGTTAGAGATGAGGTTGCATGTTATTTGTCTTCCGCATTGGCGGTGGAATTGGCAACCAAATTTCAATCGCGACTTCATGTATTGCATATTACAACGGCATTGGAGCTGTCACTTTTTAGAAATGATATTCCACTATCGGAAAAACGAATAACTTCAGAAGTATGCGTTCATCATTTGCACTTTACCGATGAGGATTATGCTACTTTGGGTAATTTAATTAAATGCAACCCAGCTATCAAAAAAGCAAGCAATAAAGAGGCGTTGTGGGATGGATTAATGACAAATAAACTGGATGTTATAGCAACAGATCATGCCCCTCACACCTGGGAGGAAAAGCATCAGGTAACAGCTAAAAGTCCGGCAGGTTTACCTCTGGTTCAACATTCACTTCAATTAATGCTAGATAATGTTGAATTAGGCAAGTTATCCATTGAACGATTGGTAGAAAAGATGTGTCATAACCCAGCCATAATTTATGGAATTAAAAATAGAGGTTACATTAGAGAAGGTTATGCAGCGGATTTAGTATTGGTTTCAAAAACTCCATATACCGTTTCCAAAGAAAATATTCTTTTCAAATGCGGTTGGTCACCACTTGAAAATCATACTTTTAATTATTCAATTGATAAGGTTTGGGTAAATGGAGTTATTGGTTGGGATATGCAATTGGGACTTACCAATAACTATAAAGCAGAGAGATTGAGATTTGCTGTTAAATAATACTTATTTTTTCCGTCTACGCGTAAAGAAACTTTTTAATACGTGTTCTATTGGTTGTGAAATATCACAGTCAATATACTCAACATCTTGTTCTGTTAACCTATCCTTTACTTCCTGTAACCAAGATTGTTGAGTTGCCGAATATGCCGATTTAATTTCTTCGGGCTGCAGTTTAATAGAATTTCCAGTTTCTAAATCAACAAATCGAGTGGGTCTATTTTCTACTAATAATTCTATTTCTGTTGGATGATGAATAACATGAAAAATAACAACCTCACATTTTAGAAATTTCAATAATGCGATGCTTTTCCAAAAAGTATTGGATTCCTCTGAATGTTCATCTCCAAATAATAAATCACTAAATAAAATTACTAAGCTTCGTCTATTCACTTGCATCGACATTTCATCAATCGATATTGGATCTTTCTCTAAGGAATAATTATTAAAGGAAGTTGAATTATCCCAATGCGACTGTAAAATACCAATTCCTTGCTGCCAATGACTCAATGTACTTTTTACAGGTTGTTTGTGTATAAATCCTTTTTCATTAAATAAGTTAATTGAAAAGGCATCTTTTTGTTGTTGTAATAATAGGCTTAATGTGGCTGCTGCTAAACAACTAAATTTGAGTTTTAATGGATTTTCAGCAGGATATTTCATACTTCCTGAAATATCAACCCACAAATTAGCACGTAAATTGGTTTCTTCGTTAAATTGTTTGATATACTTCTTATCAGTTCTGGCAAGTAGTTTCCAATCTAAATAACGTATACTTTCCCCAGCATTATAGGGTCTATGTTCGGCAAATTCAACCGAAAAGCCGTGAAATGGACTACTATGAATTCCTGTAATAAATCCCTCCTTGGCTTTGCGAGCTAGTATTTCTAAATTGGCGTAGTGTTGAACCTCTTCGATTAACATAAAAAAAGCTATCCCCGTTAGAGGATAGCTACTAAGTTAGTGATAAATTAAATTATAATTGATTTTCAATTTTTGAAGCAATCATATTCTTAGGTACTGCACCTACAATACGATCTACAACTTCACCTCCTTTGAATACCAAAAGGGTAGGGATGCTGCGAACGCCATAATTAGCAGAAATGTCTGGATTTTCGTCTACATTTAATTTCCCAATTACTGCTTTTCCCTCGTATTCGTTTGCTAATTCTTCCACTACAGGGCCGATCATTCGGCAAGGACCACACCATTCTGCCCAAAAATCCACCAATACGGGTTTATCAGAGTTTAAAACGGTTTCTTGAAAATTACTGGTTGTAAAAGTATGTGCCATGATAAATTTATTTAATGTACGAATTTACGATTTTTGTTCAATTCCAATGCCAAACAATGCAAAATCCAATTTTACGGGATCATTGGGTAGAATCGTCCGCATCAATGCCGTAATGTCTTTACAACTCTGCCAATTTGCCACATCCCCTTGGATCAATTTTAATTGATTTGCCACACGTAATACATGGACATCCAATGGTAAATACAAGTCTTTTGAGTCAAATGATTGCCAAATACCAAAATCAACCGGACTGTTTTTGCGTATCATCCAACGCAAAAACATGTTTAATCGCTTGCATGCGCTATTTTTTAAAACCGAAGATATATGTTTTTCCGTACGATACGGATGTTCTAATGAAAAAAAATACTCTCTAAATTCAATTAATGCGACTTCTATAGGCTCCCAAAGGCTAGATACTGGTTCATGTAAATTTATATTTTCCAAATTAACGGTGGTATTTCCAAGCTCCAAATTGTTTCTCAAAGTAGAGTTAAATGCACATTCCAAAGAATCGTGTTGGCTATAATGATGCTGTAAAAATTTGCAGAAATACTCAAGATCAATTCCGTTGAAGGTTCTGTGCACGAATTGTTGGAGTTTCTTGAAATCTTTTTGAGTGGCATTTCGGATGTAATCATAAGGAACTTCCCCCATTAAATCACACAGTAATTCACCACTTCGAATAATAGATTTTCGAT
>CAYUNO010000046.1:0-12193 GCA_964446075.1 uncultured Flavobacteriaceae bacterium
TGGTTTTTCGAAGTTCTTCCTTCAATTCATCGAACAAATCATCCGTAAGATGCGTTTTTAACATCGCCATTAACTGACGGTTAACAATACTCACTACTTCAGCTAAACGCACCAACTCATCATTGTTTTTATCGTTAACACCGGTACTAACAAATTCAGCAATTGCCTCACCACCCGAAATAAATTCGCGGGTTACGTAGGATTTTAATTCTGCTAACTCAGCAAGATTCGCAATTTCATCCGCATTGGTAGCGGGGCTAACAATACTTCTGGATAGTTGTTCTAACTGATTTTGCAACGTTGCAACTCGGTCGTTTTCCTCCTGCTTTCGCATTAACGCGGCATCCTCTCTTCGTCTCTGACCCATGTTAATCAAAAACTGAGTTAGAAAAACGATAACAATCAAACCGATGATACCAAATACCAACCACGGAACCCATTTTGGAAGTTCCTGATTTACTTGCGGCTGGGGTTGCGGCTGAGGCTGGGGTTGTTGTTGTTCTGACCGTCCAAATTTCCTTTCTAACATGGCCTCCAACTCATCCATACTTGCTCCAGACTCCTGATTATCCATGTTATCTGTAGGAACTGGATTTCGATTCCATTGTGGATACTTCCTCGGAAACTCTTGATATTCAACGTAAACCTCGTCCTGATTTTCCTCCCGAACCATGCCAGACCCCCAAATAATCTCCTCTGCGAACTGCATCGCAGTGGGGGAATAACTGGTGTCCATAAATACATTTACCACATGCTTGTAACGCTTAGGCCCCTGATTGTTAAACAACTTTTGGGAATTCCGATACCCTCGATTTTTCACCGATGGGTGTACTTGCAATCCTGGCAAATAGTCAACCCCAAGAAAAGAATCCAAGAAAATGGGACCCGATGATTCGGATGCGGGAGGTTCCGAATTGGCGGTTGAACTACCCCTTCTAGCACGTGCCGGCTTGTCCAAGTCCTGAACATCCACTACCACCATGAATTTATCGTGGTCAAAAAACCTCCTTAGTTTGGTTGTGAATGCCCGCTCAAATTCTACAGCCTCTTCGTACGTAGATCGATCTACTACCGCATCTTGGTACCAATCCATCCTATAATTCTGAGCGATCATTGTCGATGGAAGAAAAACAAACCCAAACAAAACAGCCATCACTAACTGCTTGACAATTAGCCAATAACTGCTTGTTTTAGTATTTTTTTTACCTGTTTCTATCGACATACAAAATCTACAAATCGATGCAAAAACCGATGTAGGTAATAATCCACAATAATAAGTAAAATAGAATTGATTTTTTGCTTCGTGGTTATATATAGTAAAAAATGATGGAAAAATATACTAATAATTAACCTTAATTGATATTTAATTTATGAATTAAAAAAATAAAAAATAAAATTAAAAATATTAATTATTGCATACTAATACATACATTTTTAGGCTCGGTAAAGAAACGCATTGCTTCCCATCCACCTTCCCTACCAACACCGGAATTTTTCACTCCGCCAAATGGGGTTCGTAAATCACGCAACAACCAACAATTCACCCAAACTATACCTGATTCCAGCGCATCTGCAACCCTATGGGCTTTGGTTAAATTGGTTGTCCAGACAGTCGCAGCAAGTCCATAGTCGGTGGCATTCGCCAATTCAATCACCTCGTCCTCCGTATCAAATGGCATTATCGAAATCACAGGCCCAAAAATCTCTTCCGTATTACATCGATTGGCCATCGTCAGCCCTTCAATAATGGTAGGCTCTATGTACCATCCGCCTTTCAATCCCTGAGGATGCAGTGCCTTACCCCCAGTCAAAAATACACCACCTTCTTCGGCAGCCAACGAAAGATACCCCAAGACCTTTTTATAATGCGGTTCGCTAACAATAGCACCTACACGAACCCCCTCTTGCAAAGGATTTCCCACGGATAATTTTTGCACCTCCGCTACCAATCGCTCCTTGAATTGTTGGTAGATTCCTCGTTGTACAAACACCCGGCTTCCGCATAAACAAATTTCGCCTTGGTTCATGAACGAACTGTTAACCGTAGTTTGTAAGGCTTTTTCAAAATCGCAATCATCAAATAGGATATTCGGATTTTTACCGCCCAATTCCAAACTTAACTTTTTAAACATAGGCGCAGCCACCGATGCAATATGTCTACCTGTTACTGTTCCACCCGTAAAAGAAATCGCTTTCACCTTGGGATGTTCAACCATGGCAGCGCCAACCGATCCTCCCAAACCAAAAACAATATTTAAAACCCCATTCGGAAGACCCGCTTCAGAGCAAATTTGAGACAACATCCACGCAGTTACCGAAGTAAATTCGCTGGGTTTTGCAATTACACAATTTCCAGCAGCCAGTGCCGGGGCAATTTTCCAACTGAATAAATACAAGGGCAAATTCCAAGGACTAATACAGCCTACCACACCAATGGGTGATCTCAATGTATAATTGATGGCCTTTCCTTCCATGGAATGACTCTCGGAGGCAAACTGCATTGCGGCAGTAGCATAAAATCGGAAATTCTGAGCCGATCGAATCATTTCATTTCGAGCTAACCATAAAGGCTTACCCTGATCCATAGACTCAGCCAATGCTAATTCCTCTCGCTTCGCATCAATTCCCTCGGCTATTTTGTTGAGAATTATGAACTTCTGTTCAGCCGGTGTAGCAGCCCAACTCGACTGCACCTTCAACGCTGCCGCTACCGCATCTGCCACATCGCTTTCATCCGAATCTGGAATACTGCCATACACCGCTCCCGTTGCTGGGTTAAAATTCTCCAATGTTTTACCAGAATTTGCATTACGCCAAACCCCATCGATATAATTTTGTACTACTAGCATCGGTTTCAGATTTAATCGTTATTGAGCCAAAGTTCGTTGTTTAAGTTTATCTGTATATCCAATCCTTTGGGACTTCCCCAAATGGCATTTTCTCTAATTTTATAGCCAAAAGCCTGGGCCCCTTTTTGATAATAGGCTCTAATATCGCGATCCATCCACCAAGTTCGTTGCTTAAAATCCCAAGTAACAAGATAACAATTGTACGTTCTTGTCTCGGCAAACTTGCTTTCTACTGTGGTACGAAATGAACTGTCTTTACCCTCCACAGCCGATGTCGTAGCATACCCCGTTCCACCCACTTTCCTATCCTCAAGTTCGTAAATATCCACTGCTTGCAAACCAGAACTCGTATCTTTTGCCGAATAGTGTTTTATTCGCATCCAAAGCCCTTGTCGGTTCACACTTGAATCCACCCAAACATCAAACTTATTGTTATCTTCAATGTTAATGGACGCATATTCCATGATTCCATCCATTTCAGAACGATAGTCTAAGTCCTGAAACTTTTGTGTTTCCAATCCCTGTCCGTTATCGTTGGAAACTCCATCCCCATCGGTTATCATGGTGATTTTTGTACCTTCAACATTGCGTAAAACCAAAGAATCCAACTCCTTTTCCATAAATGTATGCAACCAGGTTTTTGGATTCAATTTTTTATTTCCAATTTCCGACGAACAGCCGATAAACAGACTCCCGCTGAAAACACAAACCAACAGCATCAACCCCAAATGACGGAGGGTATTTCGATTATTTCTTTTATTTCGATAATTCTTATAACTCATAACACGCTATCTATTAAAGACCCATTAACAAATTTGTTCCTGTCATATCCGAAGGTTGTACTAATCCCATAATTTTCAAAATTGATGGAGCAACCTCGGCCAATTTCCCCGAATTAATATCGGCATTTTCTTCCTCCGTAACCCACCAAATCGGAACGGGATTGGTGCTGTGGGCGGTATTGGGAGAGCCATCAGCATTTTCCGCGTAATCCGCATTTCCGTGATCGGCGATAATAATCATCTCATAATCCAAATCCGTGCAGACGCTTACCAACTTACCCAAACATGCATCCACCGTTTCAACCGCCTTTATAATGGCATCGTACACCCCGGTATGTCCAACCATATCAGGATTCGCAAAATTCAAACACACAAAATCGGGCTGTTTCTCTTGAATAATCCGTATAACATTTTCCACCAATGGAATGGCGCTCATTTCTGGCTGCAAATCGTAGGTAGGCACTTTAGGAGACGCTTCCATCCAACGAAGTTCACCGGGGAAAATCGCTTCCCGTCCACCACTAAAAAAGAAGGTTACGTGCGGATATTTCTCCGTTTCTGCGGCACGCAGTTGGGTTAAACCGGCATCGGCAACTACCTCCCCTAAGGTCCTAGTTAAATTATCATTGGTAAATACTACACCGGCAATGGCAAAGGTCTCATCGTATTGCGTAAGCGTGTAATACTGCAACTTCAGCGGATGCATATTCTGCTCATGAAACGCTTCCAAGCACAAGGCTCGCGTAATTTGCCTGCCTCTATCGGTTCTAAAATTGGCATTCAATACAACGGAATCTTCTGAAATTAATCCCAAATCATTCAAACAAATAGGGTTCATGAATTCATCGGTAATTCCATGCTCATAAAATTGGTTTACTGCAGCAATAGGATCTTTGAAACGATCTCCGGTACCATGCACCAACAAATCGTAGGCTACTTTCACCCGTTCCCATCGCTGATCGCGATCCATTGAGTAATACCTGCCCACCAAGGTAGATAAAACAATTCCAGCATCAGTAGCAGTTTCATCCAAAAATTGTTGAACAAAGCTTTTCCCCGATTGCGGATCCGTATCGCGTCCATCCAAAAAACCATGCACGTACACCGCAGTAACTCCCGCTTTTCTGGCCATTTTAGCTAAAGCGATGATATGGTTGATATGAGCATGTACCCCTCCATTGGATAGCAAACCCAACAAATGCAGATTTCCTTTTTCTTTAGCTTTTGAGAAAATCTCTTGCAATACATAATTATCGGTAGCCAAATCGGACAAACCTTGAGCCGAATCGTCAAATGCTTTATTGATTTTCGCCAACATTTGCCACACCACTCTACCCGCGCCAATATTCATATGTCCTACTTCCGAATTGCCCATTTGCCCATCTGGAAGTCCAACATTTGCACCATGAGTTAATAAGGTTGCATGAGGGTAAGTTTGTGTCAGGGCGTCGGTTACAGGGGTATTGGCATTGTAAACGGCATCGCTATGGGATTTATTACCCAAGCCCCAGCCATCCAAAACCACTAAAGCGGCTTTTTTTCGCATTGCACAAAGGTACTAAAGCCGCATCGTGATTACGTGAAAAATGCGATATTTGTACAGTGATTAAAAATATGCTTCCTCATAATACGCTGAAATCATTGGTCTTCCTGCTATTTATATGGCTTTGGGCTACCCCCAATTGT
The DNA here is from genome assembly GCA_964446075.1 of uncultured Flavobacteriaceae bacterium. GTDB lineage: Bacteria > Bacteroidota > Bacteroidia > NS11-12g > UBA955 > JAGKXC01. The sequence continues at coordinate 5,318 of CAYUNO010000046.1, forward strand.
TTCGGACAGGTGCTGTATGAAGCTGAGCCATCGGTTCAAAAAGCCGATGAAAATCGCAAAATCAAAATTAAAAATTCAAAAAAAATCAACGGTTTTAGAATTTTTATCGGTTTTTCAAACAAAAGAGCCATTGCACAAGAGTTGCTGACTAAAGCTGAAGAAAAATTTGCAACTACTTACGGTGCTCAGATTATTTTTGATGAACCCAACTTTAAAGTGTATATCGGTGCGTTCACCACTCAAGCGGAAGTAGATGCTGCTTTGGTTGAGGTAAGGAAGGAATTCCCAACGGCTAGAAAATTAAAAATGCCGATACCCAATCCCAATTACACCGAAAATCCTGAAGCTAAATAACGATGGCCGTAAAAAAAGATCCAAAAGTTGAAAAAACCAAAATGGAAGTGCGTGAACTATTCACTCGCTTCTTGGAACAAAATCAACAACGTAAAACACCCGAACGTTATGCAATTTTGGATGAAATCTACTCCAACAAAGTTCACTTCGACGTAGACGAACTTTACGGCAAAATGAAAGACCGGAACTACCATGTTAGCAGAGCCACCGTTTACAATACCTTGGATCTTCTGGTAGAATCTGGCTTGGTTAAAAAACATCAGTTTGGTCAAAACACCTCACATTACGAACAAGCGTATGGATATAAACAACACGACCACCTAATTTGCAATAAATGCAAAAAGGTTTGGGAGTTTTGCGATCCGCGCGTTCAACAGATTAACACAACCATGGGGAACTTATTAAAATTTAATGTCTCCCACCATTCCTTGCACCTGTATGCCAACCCCGAAACCAACGACCAAGGGGAATGCTTGCACTGCTTGGAACAAACTGCTCAATAAATAAATACACTATTTCTACCTCTTTATATCATGATCGACGTAATACTGGGCCTGCAATGGGGCGATGAAGGAAAAGGAAAAATCGCGGATTATCTAACCCCAAAATACGATGTGGTTGCACGCTTTCAGGGCGGACCCAACGCAGGACATTCCTTGGAGTTTGAAGGCAAAAAATTTGTACTTAATACCATCCCCTCCGGAATCTTCGGGAAATCCACCATTAACTTAATTGGCAATGGAGTTGTTATCGACCCCGTTCGATTGCAAGAAGAAATTGGCCGAATCGTTGGCGAATGCCCAGATTACAAAGAGAGATTGCTTATTTCACAAAAAGCACACTTAATTCTACCAACCCACAGAATATTGGATGCCGCTTCAGAATCGGCCAAAGGCGATCAAAAAATCGGCTCTACCCTTCGCGGAATTGGACCAACCTACAGGGATAAAATTGGTAGATCTGGCTTACGCGTTGGCGATATCTTAGAACCAGATTTCAATTCCAGATATCAAGCCATAGTAACGGAACACCTAAAATTAATTCAATTTTTAGGGTTCACCGATTTCGATTTACAAAGCGAAGAAACCAAGTTCTTTTCCTCGTTGGAATTCCTAAAATCACATCAGTTAATTAACAGCGAATATTTCATCAACGACTGCCTTCAACAAGGTAAAAAAATATTGGCCGAAGGTGCACAAGGTTCCATGTTAGACGTTGAATTTGGATCGTATCCCTTTGTTACATCTTCCAACACATTAACGGGTGGCGTTTGCACCGGTTTAGGAGTGGCTCCAAAGCATATTGGGAAAGTGTATGGTATCTTTAAAGCCTATTGCACACGTGTAGGATCAGGCCCTTTCCCTACCGAATTAGACGATGAAGTTGGCGAATACATCCGTCAAAAAGGCCACGAATTTGGGGCTACTACCGGAAGAAAACGTCGAACAGGTTGGTTAGATTTGGTAGCATTAAAGTACACCATCATGTTAAACGGCGTAGACGAATTAATAATGATGAAAGGCGATGTATTGAACGGAATGGAAACATTAAATGTAGCTACCCACTACAAAATTGGAAATCAAGAAACTCAGCAAGTCCCTTCCAACTTGTGTAATGCAAGCATCGAACCTACCTATCTATCTTTCCCGGGTTGGAGCGAGAATCTTACCCATGCCAATGGTTTTGATGCCATGGACGATACGTTTAAATCGTACGTAGATTACATCGAAAACTACCTAGGTAAAAAGATTGGTGTAATTTCTCTCGGTCCCCAACGAGACGCTACCGTAACCCGATAATTATTACACCGATGAAGATTATTTGCATCGGACGAAATTACAGCGAACATATCCGAGAGCTCAACAACGAGACTCCCGAGGAACCTGTAATATTTATAAAACCGGACACCGCTTTACTACGCAACAACAACCCCTTTTACATCCCCGATTTTTCAAACGATGTACACCATGAGGTTGAGATTGTTGTTAAAATAAACAAACCCGGGAGAGCCATCCCTGTTCAATTTGCCAAGGACTATTATACCCATATCAGTTTGGGAATTGATTTCACAGCCAGAGATTTGCAATCCCAATTAAAAGCCAAAGGATTACCGTGGGAAAAAGCCAAGGGATTTGACCACTCAGCGGCCATAGGAGAATTTTTCCCAATCGATGATTTTTCATCATCATTGGATCAGTTGCCTTTTTCTTTATACAAAAACAACGAAGTAGTACAATCGGGAAACACCCAACAAATGATACATTCTATTGATGAAATCATTGCTTATGTAAGTAATTTCTTTTCGTTGAGGATTGGTGATTATATCTTTACAGGAACACCTGCAGGCGTTGGCCCTGTAAACAATGGCGATACACTTCGTGGATATATCGAAGAAAAAGAATTATTAAATTTCAAAATTTTCGGATAGATCCGATTTTGGTATCAGTATAAAACAAAAAAAAGGTCCCCATAACGAGGACCCTTTCTTTAATTATTTAGAGTTGATATTTATTTCAATACTACTTTTTGGGTTGCTGTTCTGCCCATAGAATCTTTAATATTCACTAGGTAAACGCCACGCATTCCGGTTAAATCAACTATTACATTTTGTTCAGTCGCAGCAATAGAACGAACCACCTGACCGCTCATGCTTCTAACTTCAATAGCATTGATTGATGAACCAGCTAAAGATACGGTAAATACACCCTCAGCAGGGTTAGGCATCACGCGAATTTCGCTGTTAGCAATGAAGTTCTTACTTACACCATTACTAGGAGCAGGAGCACTGCAAGAATCGAAATAATAAACGATGGTAGCAGGATTAGCATCCACACGAGTATAGGTACGGTTAAAACCACCTAAACCATTAGGACTAACACAAACCTGTTGCCATGCACTATCAAATGATTCTTCATTTTCTTTAACCTTTGGATCGCCGTTGGTGAATTTATAGGCAAAAGAACCAGGACAAACGGCAGCCACGGTAGTTGTATACCAATTGGCGTTATCAGGGTGAACGTCCATCTTAATTGCACCATCCTGCCAGTTTGGATCTTGGAAAGTTCCCATTACGTAAACACCTGCACTTGCTACAATTTCATTGGTCATATCAACCAAGAAAGTAATGTCTGAAGCAGCAGGGGTTGGAGAACAAGCATTTTTAGAGTCGTAACAATGCAAAGGAAGCGTGGTATCAGAAGAAATAGTTGCTTTACGATTTGAAGTACCTTCCCAAGAAACGTTGTTTGCCTTGATTTTACGGAACTTGTATTCCACTTCGGTGGCAGAATCAAACTCCAAAGTTAAGGTGTAGATTTTACCGCCTTTGTCTTTCAACAAAGTTCCTCCACCCCATCCGCCAGGTACTTTTCCACCAGCAATATCAACTGAATCCCAGTTACAAGCGGTTGACATATCCACTTGGAAAGTCACTTTGTACTTAGGCAATGTGCGAGTTGGACAAGCATCACACTCACCAAAACAAACTTGTTTCAAAAAGCTATCAGAAGCAATTGTTATTTCTCTATCTCCACTGCTATTAGAACAAGCGCCAGGAACAGATTCCCAACTACTTCCACCGTTTACAAACTTGTATTTAAAGGTACTGGATCCCAAGTACAAAATGGTACGATAAACAGTACCACTCATTTTTCCGTTTTCAACATAATTAGCTAAACCAATTCCATCGCTACTCCAATTCGGATAAGTTGAACCTAAATCGCCCGCTACAAACACCCCGTTGGTAGAGGCAACAGCTTTCGCCATGTCTACTTTGAAAGAGACAGCATGCATTCCTGATGGAGCAGAACCTCCAAATTGAATAGCAGGCAATTCCAAATACGAAGTTTTGTTGTCAATAAATACCCAACGATTTCCATTGCCACTTCCTTCCCCTACTTGACAAATTTTTGGAGCATTCTCCGCATCACTCCAATCGCTCTTTTTACCGTTCTTGAATTTGAATTCATAGACCAAACCCTCTTTCAAATTATCAAAAGTGTAAGAATAAATGCCAGACCCAGAAGAAGTTTCTGTCATTTTGTAAGAATACGCATCGGTCCAGTTGGTTTCACTAGAATTCTCCGCATTGCCGTCGTAATCGACGTCCTTGAAGTTACCTACCAAATAAACACCGTCGGAAGAAACTGTTGTCCCGTACATGTCCACCTGAAAAGTAACCTTGCGCGCGAAAGCCCCTGTAACAGAAGCAAAAGCAGCTAAAACAAGTAATAATTTTTTCATAATGAATTTATTTTATATTTTATGGCGTAAAGATAAATAAAAAAGTGTCAAACTGACAATAACTAATTACAAAAAAAATTATCGAACTTTGTATTCATGACCTTGAGTAAACAACTCGCTTACAAACAGAGAAACAATCTGTTGCTATTGATATGCATCCTTTTCACCAAGACCCTCGCAGCAACTCCGCCACGCAAACCCTTATACCACTTAGCTCCACCCAGTTGGTACATCGGATTTAAAAACAACAACCTAGAAATCATTGCCCATGGAGAAGAAATTAGCCAATATACCATCTCCATGAAAGAGTATCCTGGAGTAACCATGGTAGGGACTTCGGGAAGTGCGAATCGACATATACTATACATCCAACTAAAAATTGACGCTACCGCAAAGCCGGGAGAATTAGAATTTTCGGCCAATCCAACCAACATGCAAGACAAACTTCGAAAAGGTTTTTCATTCAATTATCTGTTAAAAAGCAGAGCTCCTATAGCCCAACAAGCCCCATCCGTAGAGCAAAAAGACGTCACTTACCTTATTTTACCCGATCGATTCTGTAATGGGGACGCCGATAATGACCGCGCACCCGTGAATTTCAATGTTAAAAGAGATCGCGCCGCCTTAAAAGGTAGACACGGGGGAGATATCGCCGGAATTCAGTCGAAAATCCCCTACCTAAAAGACCTTGGAATCACTACCTTGTGGCTAAATCCCGTTCAAGAAAACGATCAGCCCGAAGAGAGTTTTCACGGATATGCAATTACCGATAATTATACAATAGACCCACGATTGGGCAGCAACTCAGAGTACTTTGCTTTGTGCGATGCTTTACGAAAAGAAAATATGAAGATGGTGATGGACATCATCCCCAATCACATCGGCGATAAACATTGGATGTTTGCGAATTACGATACCGGTTGGTTCAATCACAAAGATTCATTTGTGAAAACCAATTACCGCGCTCAAACGGTGATGGATCCGTATGCATCGCCCAGAGAAAAATCACTCAATGTAGACGGTTGGTTTGTGCAAACTATGCCGGATTTTAACCAAAATAACCCACACATTAACGCGTATTTGAAACAATTATACTTGTGGTGGGCCGAAGCAGCGAAACTCAGCGGATACCGCATCGACACGTATCCATACCCGGACCAAAACTACATGAACGACCTAGTAGGCACCTTACTTTCCGAATTCCCAAACCTTACCGTTTTTGGGGAAACCTGGGTTCAAACCGTACCTACCCAAGCTGCATTTTGTAAAAATAATATCCGTGGTTTTGAAAAAAATACCATGCCCGGAATTACGGATTTTGCCCTTACTTGGGCCATCCATGAAGCTTGTTCTAAGCCTACCGGATGGTCGGATGGATTAAACAAAGTTTACCAAACCCTTTCTGAAGACTTTTTGTATGCCGATCCAGGGAAACACTGCACGTTCTTAGACAATCATGATTTAACCCGCTTTTATTCTACTGCCGGAGAGAACTTCGACGCATGGAAACGCGGCATTTCCTTATTGTTTTTAATGCGTGGTATGCCTTGTATTTATTATGGTACAGAGATTTTAATGACGGGAAAAACCGATGTTACCGATGCCAATGTACGATTTGACTTCCCCGGCGGTTGGAGTTCAGACCCGGTGAATAAATTCACCGCGAAAGGTAGGACCGCTAAAGAAAATGAAGCCTTCAATTATATCAGAACCTTGGCGAAATTACGTCAAACCAATCCGGCTTTGAACAAAGGAAAAACCAGACAGTACGCCGCAATCAACAATACCTATGTTTTGGTTCGATACAGCGATAAAAACAGCATTATCGGACTATTCCACCAAGGCGAAAAATCCACGCAAGTAGATTTAACCTTGTATTCTGAATCGTTCAAGGGTTTTAAAAAGATGAAAAATGTTTTCACGGGGGATACTTTTGCTATTCCGGAGAAACTAAATCTCGACGCCAACGCAAGCGCCGTTTTTGAATTAATTCCGTAAAACGATCGCAACCAATTATTATCTCAGCAGTTTAATTCGTTGCTGTAACTAGAAATATTTGGGTAGTAGCCGTCAGCTAAAAATTAATTTATTGTGGCTTTTATGCCTCCACCGACATCAACGATTTAAATTGAAGCAATCGAAACTTCAAATCATCATCGGTAATGGCGGCCAATTTGGTGGTTCCAAATTGCTCTACACAGTAGCTGGCCATAGCACTTCCGTAAACGATAGCGGTTTTCATTGCTTCAAAATCGGTTCGATCAACGCTAGCTAAATAAC
>CAYUNO010000047.1:0-12035 GCA_964446075.1 uncultured Flavobacteriaceae bacterium
CGGCATTACTGAAGGAACTTACAATCCCGATAGGATTGGAGAAGCAAAAGAAGAAGTAATGGAAGTAGTAGACTTCTTAAAAAACCCAAAAAAGTACACAAATTTAGGTGGTAAAATCCCCAAAGGGGTATTGCTCGTAGGCCCTCCAGGTACCGGTAAAACGTTATTGGCAAAAGCGGTAGCAGGAGAAGCCGGTGTTCCCTTTTTCTCATTGTCTGGTTCTGATTTCGTAGAAATGTTCGTAGGTGTAGGAGCTAGTAGAGTAAGAGATCTTTTTAAACAAGCTAAAGAAAAGGCGCCCTCCATTATTTTTATCGATGAAATTGATGCCATAGGTCGTGCACGAGGTAAAAACCTAATCCAAAGTTCTAATGACGAAAGAGAAAATACGTTAAACCAGTTGTTGGCTGAAATGGATGGATTTGGTACCGATTCAGGTGTTATCATCTTAGCTGCTACCAACCGCGCTGATATTTTAGATAGTGCGCTAATGAGACCGGGTAGATTCGATCGACAAATAAGCGTTGATAGACCCGATATTGTTGGAAGAGAACAGATCTTCAACGTACACTTAAAGCCATTAACTAAATTAGCAACCGATGTAGACGCCCACAAATTAGCTACTCAGACCCCTGGTTTTGCGGGAGCAGAAATTGCAAACGTATGCAACGAAGCCGCATTAATCGCTGCTAGAAGAGGAAAAGAGTTAGTAGAAATGAAGGACTTCCAAGATGCTATCGATCGTGTTATTGGAGGTTTGGAGAAGAAAAATAAAATAATATCACCAGAAGAAAAGAAGATAGTTGCTTACCACGAAGCCGGGCACGCAGTTGCTGGCTGGTTCTTAGAATTTGCAGATCCTCTATTAAAAGTATCCATAGTTCCAAGAGGAGTAGCGGCTTTAGGATATGCTCAGTATTTACCCAAAGAACAATACCTATACAGAACCGAACAATTGTTAGATTCTATGGTGATGACATTGGGTGGAAGAGCTGCGGAACAAATATTTTTTGGGAAAGTATCAACTGGAGCGCAAAACGATTTAGAGCGAATTACAAAACTCGCTTACAGCATGATTACCATTTATGGTATGAATGCAAATATTGGTAATGTTTCCTTCAACGATCCTACGGGAGAATACGGTTATCAGAGACCCTATTCAGAAAAAACCGCCCAACTTATCGATGAAGAAGCCAGAAGCATGATTGAAGATGCTTACCGAAGAACCATCGCGCTTTTAACTGAAAAACGCGCCGAAGTAGAAGCGGTTGCCAAAGAATTACTGGAAAAAGAGATTATTTTTAAATCCGATTTGGAGCGATTAATTGGTAAAAGACCATACGAAGAATCCGATGCGGTACAGGAAGTAGCAAATAGTCAACTTGAAAACCAAGCCAATCATGCTCACAACACGATTGATTCTGAAACAATACAATCTTCAGAAACAAATTCAGAATTAAATAACGAGGTGGATTCTACAACCCAAAACATCAATGAAATAGACCACTCAGAAACCACCGCTTCCAACTCAGAAGATAATTCTGCTGAATCATCTAATCCTCCAACTGCCTAAAAAATATATCAATTACAAGAATTAAAATCTTAGTTAAGATTTTAATTCTTGTAATTTTATTAATTGAGCATATAGGCCATTCTTGGCTAATAGTTCAACATGATTTCCAGTTTCAACTATTTTACCCCTGTCTAATACAATTATTCTATCCGCATGGGTTACAGTAGATAAACGATGTGCGATGATAATAGATGTACGATTTCTCATCAACTTCTCTAAAGCCAGCTGCACAGCTTTTTCGCTTTGAGAATCCAATGCGCTTGTAGCCTCATCCAGGATTAAAATTTCCGGATTCTTTAATAATGCTCTTGCAATAGCTAATCGCTGCTTTTGCCCGCCGCTCAAACGCCCACCACGCTCCCCAACCTCGCTATCCATGCCCAATGGCATTTCTAGAACAAAATCATGAGCATAGGCCGCCTTTAACGCCGATTCAACTTCCTCCAAATTAGCGCTTAATTTACCTAATAGAATATTATTTCGAATCGAATCATTAAATAAGATATTCTCTTGATTTACAATCCCAATGAGTTTTCTCAGTTCATCCTGCTTCATTGTTTTAATTGAAACACCATCCAATTCAATGCTTCCAGTGCTCACATCATAAAATCTTGCTAGTAAATCAGTGATTGTTGTTTTTCCCGCCCCGGATGGACCTACCAAAGCTACTGTTTCTCCCTTGTTTATATGAAAAGAAATATCGGAGAGTACTTCGGTGCCGTCGATGTAACTGAAACCAACATTTGTAAATTCAATAGCACGATTAAATACTGGCGGGTTGGCCGTTTCGGGATCTTGTACTATCTCTGGTGCAGTAACTAATTCTTTGATTCTATCCAAGGATGCAATCCCCTTCTGCGCGGCATATAAAGCATTTGAAAAAGCTTTAAACGGCGGAATTAACTGACTGAAAATAGCAAAGTACGTTAAAAAAAACTCCGGATCTAATTCACCACGGAATACCATTCCACCGCCCAACCACAACAATAAAGCGGAAACGCCCAAACCTATCGTCTCACTCATGGGTGAGCTCAAATCATAACGACGTTGAACCGATATATTATTTTTGGTATACTCCTCATCTTGTTTTTTGTATTTTTCACTAAACCAACTACTTGCATTAAACGCTTTAATTATCCGAATACCTCCCAAAGTCTCCTCATAGGAAGTCATTACCTTACCCATTAATTCTTGGTTTCTTCCACTTTTCTTTCGCAGACTTCTACCTATCAAACCAATTATTAAAGCAGTAATTGGTAAAAAAAGTAAAATGTATAAGGTTAATTTGGCCGATAAAACCACTAATGCTATTAGAAAAAGAAGAATATTCAATGGCTGAAAATACAAAGCCTCCAAAGAAACCATCAATGCAAATTCAATTTCTTTTACATCGTTACTCATTCTTGACATTAAATCACCTTTACGTTCGTTGGTGAAAAAAGCGATAGGTAACGATAAACATTTTTCATAAATGCCAACTCTAATTTCTTGAATGCTTCTATTTCGAATCAATACCATGAAATTCATGGCTAAATACCTAAAACCATTTTTCAATACGGTAACAACCACCAAAGCAATACACAAATAAGCCAAGGCAGTAAACGGCTCGCCTTTCGCCAAATTACCAAACCAAGAAATGAACGATTGATAATGATAATTAAACCAATCGCCTACACCAAAATTCTTTGAAGACAGCGCTTGCTCTGTTTTGTCCCGTAAAAAAAGAAAGCGCAACACGGGCATTATCATCATCAGCGATGTAAGCTGAAACAAGATATACAATAAATTGAATAAGAAATTCGCCGCAATCAACCCTTTGTGATTGGCCGCATATTTTAAAAATTGTAATACAGCTTTCAAGGTGAGGCGAAGTTAATCAATTTATTTTGGCACTATCCTAAAAAAAAGGCCACTTCTAACGAAGTGGCCTCTCAAAAATATTTTTACTCCAATTACAAGAGTTGAATTCTATCAGTATACATGCTACCGTCCTTCAATTTTACTTGAATCATATAAAGGCCTGCAGCACCTGAAATAGAAGATTTATATTGCTTTGAATTTACCGAATTAGTTGATATTACAGCGCCAACCATATTCGTTACTTTAACTTCCGCCATTTCAGTAGTTGACTGAATTGTGAACATTCCATTCGTTGGATTTGGATACATCTTAATTCCACCCAATGCAAATCGCTTAACATTATTTGCTTCGTTATCTTTTATCTTCAATACTAAAACCGAATCAGCACCAATCTTTCCAGGTCCCTGAATGTTACGAATTGCAAACTCTACAAACTTATCACCGTCGTAAACATTATCATCAGAAATATTAGCACGAATCATTACACTACTTGTATTCTTAATAATATTAATTTTACGTGTAGCAAAATCATAATCATCAGGACTTACAGCAGTAGCAGATTTTACAACAACATCAAATGAGAAATTATCATCGGCTGGAGCTATTTTGAAATCCATACGGAAAGAATCCGCGGCTTCAAATACAGAATCTAATGTTTCAGTAAACGTTACAACGGGTAGCGTAGATGCATTAAAATCAGAAAATCTTCTTGGACTCAATACGTAACGAGAAGTAAATGGATTGCTGTTATCAAATTGTCCACCGATTCCAATAACATCAAAGTATCCTTCGGGTGCTGTATTTCCGTCTATATCTGTCTCGGCATCTATATTCAGGGTATCAATTCTTCCTGTAGTTCCCACAATACGAACATTCTTAAACCCATTAGCATTTAATGCGGTAGAAGGCCATTCGGCAGCATCAACCAATTTAACTCTTCGCATTGTTACCAATGAACTCTCGGTTGACTCACCCAAGGCAGTTACCAATGTTGGTGATTTCAGTTTGCGAGAAGTTGCAATCACCATTACCGTATCCAACTGATCCATTTGCACCAACCCTTGGAATTGACCAACTCTACCTTGAACCATTATACTGTCACCCTCTTTTACAGAATAACCGAAAACTTTAGGACTGTTGTAAACTCCAATACCACCGGTATTATCCATTATTGTGAAATTGAATCCTGTAACACGCATATTTACCCCGTATACAGTTCCATAAACTCTACAACGAATATTCAAACTATCGGCAACTCCGGTAGAAGCATTTTGTTTATTAATGGTATTGATTTTATAAATCGGTAAATCATCATTGATTAAAGAAACAACTAGTGTGTCCTTGTTATTTACTAGAGTATTGGATAATCCTCCTAATCCAAAATAAATTGTTTTATTGAGTTCGAATAAATCATCATTAATAACAGGTACATTTACAACAATTGTATCCGGAGTTTTAGAATCGATATTGATAATCTTTGACGTTGGATTGAATTTAAAATCTACACCTTCAGTGGCTGTGCTTCTAGCTGTATAACAACGCAATGAAAAATCTGCTGTAGCATCCGTTCTGCTAATTACAGCAATTTTAACATCAAAAGATCCATCTTTTTCGTTTACTGTTATTGCACGAGGACCAGCAAATGCTACTCTACTTGGACCATCATTATCGGTCATTACAATAGTAATTAAGGAATCCGCAAGAAACGCATTCCCTTCAATTTGTCTAACGCGAACAACAACCGTATCATTTTGGTCAGCAACGAAATCGTCATTTACTTTAGCAAAAATGGTGATTGAATCCGTGCTACCAGATTTACCCAAATTAACTACGGAATCTTTCCCAGTAGAGCCTAATTCAAACTCAGATGGGATATAAGTACTATCGCCTTGCTTAATTACAGTTAATTTTAGTTTAGATGAAGTATTAACCGCTTTATCCATTTTTAAAGTAATTCCAACTTTACCGGAATTTTCTTTAACAACAATGGGCGAAGAAGAAATAGAAATATTTGCAATATCATTGTCATTAACGGTAATGGAATGCGCTCTTTCAACTCCTATGGCCGCATTATTTGGCTTATCCAAACCTACAACAATAATTTCTGGCCCTTCAGATATATTGTCGTCATTAATATTAATTGAAATAGTATCGTATTGTACACCTTTTGAACCCGCAAACTTTACTAAACGTTCTGTAGCCGTGAAATCCTTACTTGCACCTTCCAATGCAGTACCACCACTTACAAAAAAGCGTGCAAAAGAACTATCCTCATTAGCGTACATGCGTTTAGCGTAAATTTTATAAGTACCTACTGATTCAGTAGTAGTTGAACTACGTGACCAAAATTCAATGGATGGTGGCACCAATGCCGCATCATCGTTATCCAAAGCGATTGGATTCCAATAACCATCGGTAAGTTTTACAGTGTTTTTACCTGACGGCCCCCAAATTCCATCCGAATCTTTATTAGCATAAATACTCATGCCCGTAGCAGCAGATAGGTTATCAATTCGTTGTATTCCAGATGTCAAACCATTGGGTACAATAGCAGCCCAATTACCTGATTTTTTGTACGCATTACTAAAATAGTAGCCTGCCAATTGTGACAAAGCCGCTCCAGTGTATGACCAACCTTCAATCGCAGAAATATATTGCGGTCTACCAGAACCTACGGTATTATCATATAAGGCAACAAATGATTTACCTTTTGCCATACTTTTTCCCCAAATGGCTTGTCCACGTGTAGAACTACCACGAGTACTCGTTAATACCTCCATGGAATCTTCACAATACATCCTCAAAGTATCGCCTGTAGTTAATCCCATTGCAATTACCGCCAGATAAATTTTTGATCCCGCTTGAAAACGCGTATTACTTGTACAGTAATAACCAAACCAACCTTCATAAGCTCCCATAAAATCGGTCTTTAACGTATCATGGTTACCACTAGAGAAACTTGAAGATGTTGATACTCTAAAATTACCACCTGCCGTATCAACATAAATGGCCCCACCAGCACCTACAGTAAGAGATTTGCTCGAAAACTCGTTAGATCCAATTAGTTTGATAATGTATCTATACTCAGCATTGGGACTCAAGTTTTGCAATCTCAATCTCATGTAGCTTGGTAATCGAGTGTTATTCGAATCCCCAGCAACGGCATATTTAGGAACTAATAACCCCGCAACATTCATTGAAGAATATTGGGCTGTTGCGCTTTTAATACCTAAAAGCAATGCTAAACCTAGTAGTATTTTTTTCATATATAATTTCACTATTTCACACAAAAATAAGCAATCATAAGACCCTATCAAAATACATAGGCTAAAGTTGCAATACTCAATTGTAAATTTTCAGGACTATAAACTCTTCGAATAGCCATTTCCGCGGCTTGCAGCGTTGAACCTGTGGTCATTACATCATCCACTAATAAAAGATGTTTCAATGGATTAAATGAAAAATTTACATTGCATTGATATTTATCACCGGTATTCATTCCTCTGTCCTCTCTCCCTTTAGCTGTTTGAGTTTGAGTTTGCCGCGTTTGTGTTAATAATCCAGAAATTAAGGGTTTTGAAATCACCTCAGAAATTCCTTTTGCTAACAATTCCGCTTGATTGTATCCCCGAATCTTTTGCTTTTTTGGATGCATTGGTATGGCCATAATTCCATCAACCGGAATCAAAAAGCCTGAATTTCTTAATTCAAATCCAATCTTCCTGCCCAACATCACGGCTAAATCCTGTTGATTTTCATATTTAATTGAATGTAAAACACGCGAAGCGATAGATCCTTTTCGATACGATAACAAATGAAAACCAGCAGATAATAAACTTCTACCCCACAAAGCTTTAACAATTGGATTCTGATCATTAAACCGCCACGGTGAATAAGGCATGTTATTATAGCAAATGCTGCATATTCCTGTCTCCGTTCCAACTAATAGATCATTGCAAACAACACAAATCTGTGGAAATAGCAACTCAGAAAAGCCTTCACCAATTTCCTTACTTATTCTTTTTATTAACATTTATAATTATCAAACCCTATTTATTCAAATTACCCCTAATCAGATAGTAAAAAACACTGAACTTTGTATCCATGGCCGGACCGCATTCAATTGATCGCAAACTCCCCAAAACAAAAATATCTAAACAAGCCTTGCTGCAATCACTACAGTTATTTAGATATATGAGCAAAACCAACCGATGGCTTTTTGCCTTGGGTACAGTTTTTCTCGCAATTACCGCCGCCGCATCGCTGGCATTCCCAAAGTTATTAGGCGAGATGATGGATACCGCCAACGTTTTTAAAAGCGGAAACACTCAACCAAATCCCTCAAAAATCAAAGAAATAGCCACCTATTTTATTTATTTATTTATCATTCAAGCTGTTTTCTCATTCGGTAGAATTGCACTCTATGTGCGGGTAACCGAAGACCTAACTTTTGGGCTAAGAAAAGACCTATTTGCCTCCATTTTTCGGCAAAATATGAAGTTTTTTCACGGATCTAGAGTTGGGGATTTAATGAGTAGATTCTCAGCCGATATTGCACAAATTCAAGATGCGTTTACTACTAATTTAGCCATGTTTATCAGGCAAATATTGGTTCTCCTTGGCGGAATTGTAGTACTTTTTACAACTTCACCCAAATTAGCTTGGCTCATGTTAGCTACCTTACCTGCCATGATAGCGGTGGCCTTATTTTTTGGTCGATTTATTCGCAGAAAGTCAACCGAGGTTCAAGATTTAACCGCTGGGAATAACATCATCGTGGAAGAAACGCTCAGTGGTATCGAATCGGTAAAAGCGTTTACCAATGAAGCATTTGAAATAGAACGATTTACAAAAAACGCATTCTCCTTAAAAAACTACGCAATTACTCGTGGTTATTGGAGGGGTGCTTTTAGCTCCTTCATCATAGTTTGCATGTTCGGGGTAATCGTTTGGCTAATTTACCAAGGGTTATCCATGGTGCAACAGGGCGATATGAAAATAGGGGAACTGTTTAACTTCATGATACTTACAGCCTTTGTTGGAAGCAGTATTGGAGGAATGGCAGAACAATTTGTACAAATTCAAAAAACCTTAGGCAGTATTGATCGCGTATTGCAATTGATAGATACCCCCGGGGAAGACCAATTAACCGCAACTCAAACTAGCAGCCCCAAACCAAATTTCAAAGATGCATTATCATTTAACGATATTAATTTTACCTATCCTGGAGACCATAATCCCGAGGTTTTAAGTAATTTATCGTTTACCATTAATCCCGGAGAAACTATTGCCCTTGTGGGATCATCGGGTTCTGGAAAAAGTACTATTGTAAATTTGGTCTACCAATTTTATCAACCAACTGCCGGGAAAATCATGTTGGGTAGCAAATCATTAAATGAATTTAACCTTCTAGAATATCGAAACAATTTTGCATTGGTTCCACAAGAGGTTTTATTATTTGGCGGTACTATCCTTGAAAATATCCGATATGGAAATCCAAGCGCTACCGATGCAGAAGTGAAAAATGCGGCCGAACTAGCCAATGCGCTAACCTTTATTGAATCCTTCCCAAAAGGCTTTGATTCTTTGGTTGGAGATCGAGGTGTGTTATTATCGGGCGGACAAAAACAACGAATCGCCATAGCCAGAGCCATTCTTAGAAATCCTGCATTTCTAATTTTAGACGAAGCAACTTCCGCTTTAGATTCAGAAAGTGAAATACAAGTTCAAAAAGCACTGGCCAAATTGATGCAAAACAGAACTTCACTTGTAATTGCCCATCGATTATCTACCATCCGTAGTGCAAATACCATCATTTTACTGAAACAAGGAAAAATTCATGAAATGGGTTCCCACGAGTCACTTATGGCCAAAGAAAACTCCATTTATCGTAAAATGGTAGAACAACAGCTTAATCCTGAGGATTTTTTCGATAAATTGTAAACTTCATTTACAATGCTTGCTATGGTCTTCCCAAAGAAAATTATTGTTTACCTGTGTTTTTTATTCACAGGTACTGCCTTAATTGGACAAACTCAAGAGAACCTGGCCAACTCGCTTTACCAAGAAAAAGACTTTACGAAAGCCAGTGTTTTATACGAAGAACTTATCAGTCAACAACCACAAAACGAGTTGTTTCACCACCGTTATATACAATGTCTAGTTCAAACAAGTCAATTTGATAAAGCCTCAAAATATTTAAGAAAAAAAATCAAAAAATCAGACCCGAATGCATTATCGTTAATCATTGACGATTGTTGGGTAGCAGTGCGCGCCGGAGATTCTCAAAAAGAGGTAAAAATCATGGAATTAATTTTGGAAAAGTTGAAACAAAATGCCGCCATGTCCTACTTCCAAGATCCTTCCCCTTATCTCTATGCCGCAAACTTATTTGAGCGATACGATTTACGAAAACAGGCAATACAAGTTTTAGAAAGTGCTGAAAACAACCTCGGAAACCACCCAGATATTGCCAATCAATTGGCCACCTTACACATGGCTTCCGGTAATAGAATCAAAGGAATCCAACTCTATGTTGATATGCTTACTGGAGGTAGAGTGCCTTTTAACGCTATTAAACAAGCCTTAGAAACTCAATTAGCCGATAGCGCTGATTATGCAGCCTTACAAAATATATTATTGCAACAAATTCAAGCATTCCCAGAAAATAACGAACTAACAATTGCCCTTAATTACACATTTATCAAACAAGGTAATTGGCCTAAGGCATTCGTTTTCGCCAAAGCGTTGGATCGTAGATTAAAACAAAAAGGAGAACGTGTGTTTGAATTAGCCAATCTATGTATTTCCAATAAAGTATATGATGTTGCAGAACAATGTTTGAATTATTGCATTGCTGAAAATTCTGAAAATTCCGATTTAGATAATCGACTTTGGCATAAGAGCTGGATTAAATTAGGTGAAATTGGTTACTTAAAATACTTACAACAGGGTAAAAAATCCGATGCAGCCGCAGTGATATTAACCCTGAAAAAAATTGAACATCAATTTGGCCCCTCCGAGGAAACCCTAGATAATGCCATAAACCTTTCTAGATTATTGGTTCAAAATGATTCAGCCGGCATTTCAATGAAATCCGCTGAGAGTTTACTTCGAAATTACCTAGAAAATGCGGGTATTCGGAACAAGCAAAAATTAGCAAAAATCAAAATTGAGTTAGCCGATGTATTGGTTGCTCAAAACGATGTTTGGACCTCCGAACTATTATATGCCCAAGTAGAAAAAGACTTTAAAGAAGAAGAAACAGGTCAATTAGCAAAATTTAAACGAGCAGAGTTAAGTTTTTATCGCGGAGATTTCGATTGGGCCACCATGCAATTAAATGTACTCAAAGGTGCTACAACTCAACTAATTTCCAACAATGCCATGGAATTGGCTTTAACCATTATCGACAATTACGGAATGGACAGCAATTTCGCAGCATTGCATTGGTTTGGTCAAGCACTGCTCGCCGAAAGACAGTTACGATATAAGGATGCCTATTTATTTTTGGATAGCATCACTACCAACTTCCCAGGCCACTCATTAAGTGACGATATACTCTTTGTTAAAGCTAGAATAAAAATAGCTCTTACCGATTATATCGAAGCAGTGAATTTACTAGAAACCCTAGCTGTTGCCTATAGCTTTGATATTTTGGCCGATAATGCTTGGTATCAACTCGGAAATTTATACGAGTTTCGATTAAATAATCCTGAAAAAGCAATGTCGTGCTACCAAACTATACTCGAAAAATACAGCAGTAGCGTGTTTCTGGTAGATGCAAGAAGAGAATTTCGAAGACTTAGGGGTGATAAAAATAACTAAATTGCGCACGCCATGACTTCCATGCCCAAACCCCTATTTATTTTAATGGGTTTCCTTCTACTTGGGAACAGTCCCCTTTGGGCCCAATGGCAAAACGAAATATTTCGAACTCCCAAAATTCAACTTCGCGATGTACCTATCGATTCTACTGTACATAGTATAGAACAATTTCATTTTGAGCCGTATAAAAATCGAAATCGGCGAAAAAGCAACAAACCCTACCTGCAAATCGGGGGACTTCAATACACCAAAAACAACGAGTATTTTCAAGCTACCAACCCCGGTGAAACCATCATCGGACAACGGTTATGGAGTGTTGTTGAATATCAGAATTCAGGTACTGATATACAAGTAACCTATTCATTAGGAGCCATGTTGCAATTTCCTTTTGACCAAAAACTATCGAATCAAGTTCAACTAAAACCCATCGTTCGATTAACGCTACAAACCCCAAAATCAACGATTATCGCAGGAAACATCGATGGACATGTAAATCATAATTTGCCCGAAGCGGTCTATAATTATGAATGGGCATTAAAATCACCTGTAGAATATGGTTTAGCTTGGAATCGAAATAGTAAATTATTTCGTTGGCACACTTGGTTAAATTGGCGTCAACAAGCAGTGATTGAAACATCACAACAGGAAATTATTGTTGGAGGTTTTTCCTCCAGTTTCATATTGCTAAGTCCAAAAACAAGCAATATTTCAAGTTTTTCAATCGAGGTTCCTGCATTCATGATTCATCAGCATCAGGGTGGTGAAAACCTCAAAC
>CAYUNO010000048.1:0-12004 GCA_964446075.1 uncultured Flavobacteriaceae bacterium
CTTGCCTCAGTCTGCCTCTAATGATTCTATTACTGCTGATTTTGTAGATTGCAGCTACGGCTTAATCCATGAAGCTACAGGAAGAAACGACTTTGCCGATTACCCTGATTTATCAGGTAAAATTTGCGTAATGCGTTTGGGGTATATGAACGAAGCCAGCGAACCTAATAACCCTCTAAAAGATGTGGCAGATATTCAAACCAAAATCAACCACGCGTTAAGCAGAAATGCTCGAGGCATTGTTTTTATTAATGGATTCAATATCAACCAAAAAAATATACCCACCGGAAAACTAAATCGGACCGACAAACCGTTATCAATCCCTGTTTATTATTACAAAACAGACAAACCCTTGCCTCCACGTATGCAACTTATGATGGTATCTCGGGTTGCTTCACCAACCGTGAACGCGGTGAATGTGATGGGATTGCGTAATAATCACAAAAAACACACCATCATCATTTGCGCACACCACGATCATATCGGATTTAACGAGTATGATAACAGTCGATATACCGGCCCAAGAGCCATTCACAACGGAGCCGACGATAATGCCTCGGGTGTTGCTGCCATGTTGGAATTAGCAAGAACATTAAAAGGTAGAAAATACAAGAAGTTCAACTATTTATTTATCGCCTTTAGTGGCGAAGAAATGGGACTATTAGGGTCAAAATATTTTGTTAATCATGCCCCTATCTTCCTCTCTGGAAACGTGGACACAACCAAGTTTACAAATAAAGAAACTGCCCCTAATCCCAAACTTGCCCAAGTAAATTATGTCCTGAATATCGATATGTTGGGTCGATTGGATTCTACCAAACGTGTACTTGCAATTAACGGTGTTGGAACCTCTCCACAATTCCCAAAAACCGTAAAATTGCTAAAATTGGATACTGCTAAAATTAGAATTACTACCACTGAAAGTGGTAACGGACCATCCGACCACGCCTCTTTTTACTTAGAGAATATTCCCGTTGTACATTTCTTTACCGGTCAACATGATGATTACCACAAACCCTCGGATGATGAAGAAAAAATCAACTATTCAGGGATGAAAGTTTCTTTGGATGCGATCCAACAATTTATTGCCATTAACAACAAAGCAAAAAAATTACCCTTCACCAAAACCAAAGACCAAACAGCAGGTAGAATGAAATTTAAAGTTTCTTTAGGTGTAATGCCAGATTATACTTGGTCTGGAAAAGGAATGCGTATCGATGGGGCAAGCGACGGCAAACCCGCTCAAAAAGCAGGTTTACAAAAAGGGGATGTAATTACCAAAGTAGGAACATTTTCTATAAATTCCATCGAAGATTACATGAATGCATTAGGGAAATTGGAACCCGGCACTGCCATCAATGTTGAAATTCAACGAAATAATCAACCCTTAACTGTACCCATTCAATTGTAAAACCCATTACCCTTAATGAAAATCGTTGATCATATTAATGGCGCCAACAAAACGCTATTCTCTTTTGAAATACTTCCACCGCTAAAAGGTGCAGGAATTAAAAGTCTGTTCGAAGGTATTGACCCGCTTATGGAATTCAATCCTTCCTTTATTGATGTTACCTACCATCGAGAAGATTACGTACTAAAAAAACGACAAGACGGCAGTTATGATCGTATATCCACTCGAAAAAGACCGGGTACTGTAGCCATTTGTGCCGCACTGCAAAACCATTATAAAGTAGATGCTGTACCCCATATAATTTGCGGGGGGTTTACCAAAGAAGATACCGAAAATGCTCTGATTGAATTGAACTTTTTGGGCATAGACAACATCTTAGCATTGCGCGGCGATGCTAGAAAAGGCGATACTAACTTCGAACCGGAAAAAGGCGGAAATAAAAATGCACTGGACTTGATTCACCAAATAAAAAATATGAATGCCGGTATTTATTTGGATGAAGAAATTACCAACTCAGCGGAATCAAATTTCTGTATTGGCGCAGCATGCTACCCCGAAAAACATGCCGACGCTCCCAATATTGAATCCGATATGAAATACCTAAAACGGAAAGTAGAAGCAGGGGCGGAATTTTTGGTTACCCAAATGTTCTTTAACAATCAAGAGTATTTTGATTTTGTAGAAAAATGTAGGTCCATGGGTATCACAATCCCTATAATTCCGGGAATTAAACCTATTACTACCCGAAAACAGGTATATATGCTTCCAAAAATTTTCCATATTGATATTCCCGTTGAATTAACTCAGGAAATTGAAAATTGTAAGGACGATAAAGATATAGCCACTATAGGAACTCAATGGGCAATACAGCAATGCAAAGAACTTATGGAAAAAGGAGCGCCCGTACTGCATTTTTATACTATGGGTAAAAGTACCCAAACAAAAAAAATCTGTGAAGCTATCTTCTAAACTCTGCATATGAAAGGTACGGTAACCAAGTCCACAGGCAGCTGGTATCAAGTTACCGATACGGATGGCCGGCAGTGGAACGCTCGTACTCGTGGGAAGTTAAGACTAACAGATACCGATACTTCCAATCCCGTGGCAGTGGGAGATGAAGTTGTTCTCAAAGAAGACATGAATTATGCCGATACCGCTACAATTATCGACATAAGTCCAAGGAAAAATTATATCATTCGGAAATCGAATAAATTAAGTTCAAAACGACAGATTTTAGCGGCTAATTTAGATGCTGCCGTATTGGTAGCTTCTCTTGTTTCTCCACGCACTTCACTAGGGTTTATCGATAGATTTTTATTATGCGGCGAAGCCTTCCATATCCCAACTTGGGTGTTTTTCAATAAAATGGACTTGCTTTCCGAACAGCAACAGTTGGACATAACAGCAGAAATACAAAGCATATATAAAGATGCTAACGTTCATTTATATTTTGGTTCCGTTGCACAAAATCTGGGGTTAGATCCGCTTCGAAATCTATTAATTGGGAAAAGAATTTTATTGGCCGGTCATTCAGGAGTAGGTAAATCTACACTCCTAAATAAAATGTTTCCGGAAGCCAATGCACGCGTAGGAAGCATCTCCGAGACCCATGAAAAAGGCAAACACACCACAACATTTGCCGAAATGTTTCGTTTACCCAATAACACCGAAATCATAGACACCCCGGGAATTAGAGATTTTGGCGTAGTAGACATGCAACAAAACGAAATCGCACAATATTTTCCCGAATTTCGATCCAAATTAAAGGATTGTAAATTCAATAACTGTACCCATATTCACGAACCAGGATGTGCTGTTCTGAATAGTGTTGAATCTGAAATTATCCATCCTGCTCGCTACCATTCCTACCTTAGTATATACCACAATGAAGATATTTTTGAATAAATTAAAATCAAAAACCTTCATGCAATCGCTGTTTCTATTGGTATTGATATCAACCGTAAGCAGCTGCGTTAAAGAACGATTTTTTGCTAACCCTACCGAATTAACTTTTGGTACCGACACCATTTGGTTTGATACCGTATTTACCCGTGACCCTAATTCTCAATATCCAATCAGCGTAACTCGAATAACAACGATAAAAAACAAAGAAAAACTACCGGTAAAAGCAAATTTCGACTTACGAGGAGGAACTAATTCACCCTTCAGAATTAATGTAAACGGCTTTTCAGGTACTCAATTATCGGATATCGAAATTCTACCGGGGGATTCATTATTTGTATTTATACAATGCAAGCTAACTGCAAATAATCAAACACAACCAATTTTGGTATTGGATTCATTAATTGCAACGGTGAATGGTGCCAGCAGCAAGCTTTTATTGGCTGCCTACGGTTGGGACGCCCATTACATGCGAAGACCCATAATTACTACAAATACCACTTGGGATGATAATTCAAAGCCATACGTCATTATCGATACGATGTATGTAGCCAATGGATCTAAATTAACCATTAAGCAAGGAGTCCAAATATATGCATCCGCCTACACGCCGATGTATGTAGCTGGCACACTATCCATTGAAGGAACTGCAGAACAAAGAGTTACCATTCGAGGTGATAAACCCACATTTATTCCTAGTATTCTACCAAATCAATGGACCGGTATTCACTTTTTAAAGGGAAGTAGTGATAATAAGATTTTATACGCCGATATTACCAATGCTGCGGTAGGGGTAAGAGTAGATTCCTTTAATTTGCCTGGCAATCCGGTAGTTACAATTGAAAGCACCCGCATCCAATATTGCGGACAGATTTGTTTATTGGGAATTACAGGTTCCATTGAAGCCACCAATTGCTTATTTGCCGATGCCGGTAGTTATACCTTCCTAGGATTTCTAGGTGGAAACTATGCCTTTAATCACTGCACTTTTGCCGAATATTCTGGGTTTACAGGAAGACAAAATGGTAGTTTTGGATTTACAAATACCCAAAGAGACGGACTGGGTAATCTCATCGGGTTTGAGAATCTAAACCTATCAGTTTACAATTCTATTATTTACGGTTATAACAAAGAAGAAATTCAGTTTGATCAAACTACCAAAGCGGATTTCTTATTAAATATTAACAACAATATTGTTCGATCTCAAAATCCACAATCCATTTTGGGTTCAGGAAATTTCTTAAACCAAATACCTAAATTTAAAAAAGCCACTGATGGTGATTATACCTTAGACACACTTTCGCCAGCCTTCAGCAAAGGCATATTGTATAAAAACCCGGTTCCCGTTGATATTTTAGGTAATTCTAGGAAACCAACCCCAGATTTAGGTTGTTTCGAAAGAAAATAGTAACTAAATAATGTTTTAACGCCACTAATTGTTTTCGGTTTTATCTACTTTTTAACTATTTATCAATCACTTAATCCTCAGATAGTTATTCTTACTTATTCCGTCTCAACGATTTCAAGCTACCTTACTTCCTTCTGGCTTTGAAGAAAGCTCGCATAATTTCGGCACAAGCCTCTTCCAATACCCCCGACTTCAACTCCGTCTTAACCAATAATCCTGAACTCGTTTTATTAAACCCAAATTTGGGTTCATTAGCACCCCAAACCAAGGATCCTAATCTAGCCCATTGAATAGCACCAGCACACATCGTACAAGGCTCAATGGTGACGTACAACGTACACTCATCCAAATACTTAGAGTTTAAATAATCACTCGCCGCAGTGATCGCCAACATTTCGGCATGTGCAGTTACGTCTTTCAGTCGTTCCGTTTGATTATAACCCTTTCCTATGATTTTATTATTATGTACAACAACCGCCCCAATAGGAACCTCTCCCTCTTCCGAAGCTTGAATGGCTAAGTCCAATGCCTTTCCCATAAAATACTCGTGACTAAAAACTTCTTCCAACATTTATTAATATTATTACCGCAAACCTACATTTTTTCAGGAACTTTGTTACTTAATCATGCGAATAGGTATTGTATGCTATCCAACCTTCGGTGGTAGTGGGGTTTTGGCCACAGAACTAGGCAAAGCGTTAGCCGCTAAAAATCATGAAATTCATTTTATTAGCTACAATCAACCAGCACGGTTAGATACATTTACCGAAAATATTTACTACCACGAAGTATTCATCGCCAAATATCCCTTATTTGAGCACACTCCTTACGAAACAGCCCTTGCTGGTAAAATGGTCGATATTGTAAAATCAGCAAAATTGGATGTTTTGCATGTACACTACGCAATACCCCACGCTTCTGCAGCGCTAATGGCGAAACAAATTTTAGCCGAAATGAATATCCATATACCCGTGGTTACTACCCTACATGGAACAGATATTACTTTGGTTGGCCGAGAAATCACCTACGAACCGGTTGTTAGTTGGAGCATCAATAACTCCGATGCCGTTACCGCAGTTTCCCAAAACCTAAAAGAAGACACCATTAAGCATTTTCAAATTCGAAAAGAAATTGACGTAATACCTAATTTTATTGATTTCAATCGTTTCAATAAAAAACCACGCGAGCATTTTAAACAAATGATCGCGCCCAACGATGAGAAAATCATCATCCATACTTCTAACTTCAGAAAAGTTAAACGAATTGAAGATGTTATTCGAGTATTTCAACAAATTCAAAAAGAAGTACCCTCAAAACTAGTACTTATTGGAGACGGACCCGAACGCTCCAACATTGAAAAAACTTGCCGTGAGTTAAATGTTTGTCAATGGGTAACTTTTCTGGGAAAACAGGAAGCTATTGAAGAAATATTATCCATTGGAGACTTATTCCTTCTGCCCTCTGAGTCTGAAAGTTTTGGTCTAGCAGCATTAGAAGCCATGGCATGTGAGGTACCCGTGGTAAGTTCCAACGCAGGAGGTATCCCCGAAGTTAATATCCATGGCAAAACAGGTTTTCTTGCCGATGTTGGAGACGTAGATAGCATGGCACAATTCTCCATAAACCTTCTTAAAAATAAAGACTTGCACGAGCAATTTAGAAAAAATGCCTTAAAACAAGCCCATAGCTTTGATCTGCAAGAAATTTTAATCCAATACGAATCTATTTACAACAAAGTGATTAAATAAGTACCACAAACTTATTCCATCAATTCCGCCAACTCCAACCAACGCATTCCTTTTTCATCCAATAAATCGGCAACAATTTGAAGTCTATCGCCAATCGCCGAAATACGTTCATAATCCGAAACTAAGGTTTGTAACTCCTTCGATAATACCTCTTTCTCTTTCTCTAAATCCGCAATTTCTTTTTCCAATTGTTCAAACTCAAATTTCTCTTTAAACGATAATTTACGTTTTACGATGGAAGAAGAATTTACCTCGGATCTAGAAATATCCTCAACAACCACCGAAGCCGGACTCCCTAGATTATTATTCGATAACTCATTGGCAACAGCTACACCAGCTCCTGATCCCATCTGCTCCAACCTCGCTTCTTCTAACTCTTGCCATTCTCTGTAATCACTGTAGTTACCGGGAAAATCTCGGATTATTCCATTGCCCTCGAAAATAAAGCAATGATCCACAACCTTATCCATAAAATATCGATCGTGACTCACAATTAACAAACAACCGCCGTAACCCATTAGAAAGTCCTCCAACACACCCAAAGTCTCAATGTCTAAGTCGTTAGTAGGCTCATCCAATATTAAAAAATTAGGCGCCTTCATCAATATCGTTAATAAATACAAACGCCTCCGCTCACCACCGCTTAACTTTACCACATAATCCCATTGCTTATCGTAATGAAATCCAAACTGCAACAATAATTGGGATGCCGTTAATTTTAAGCCTCCCTCCATCATAATATAATCCGCCACGTCGCGAACCACATCAATCACCTTTTTACCTTCCTCCAAACGCATTCCCTTCTGACTGTAATAACCAAATATCATGGTATCCCCGTGTACAATTTTACCCTCGTCCTGCTTCTCCAAGCCCATAATCATGTTCAAGAACGTAGACTTTCCTATACCGTTCTTCCCTACAATACCTACCTTTTCTCCGCGCTTAAACACATAACTAAAATCGTCCACCAAGAGCAAGTCGCCAAACGACTTTTTCAAATGATGCATTTCCAAAATTTTAGCACCCATGCGTTCCATTCGCATTTTTATATTCACCTCTTTTTTGGTGGTTACCGACCTTACTTTCGATTCTAAATCATCGAAAGCTTCAACCCTACTTTTACTCTTCGTAGTTCGGGCTTTCGGCATTCTTCGCACCCATTCCAATTCTCTTCGATAAAGATTTTTATCTTTTTCCAATTCACTGGCGGCTACCATTTCTCTATGAGCCTTGTTTTCAACAAAATAGCTGTAATTCCCTTTGTAAGTGTACAATTTACCTCGGTCGATTTCTAAAATCCGATCACAAACACGATCTAAAAAATATCGATCGTGAGTAACAAGCAACAACGTAAGATCTTTTTGAGATAAATACCCCTCCAACCACTCAATCATAGCCAAATCTAAGTGGTTGGTTGGTTCATCCATAATCAATAAATCTGGTTGAGATAGTAAAACTTGCGCAAGTGCAACGCGTTTCCTCTGACCACCACTTAGACTACCTGCAATTTGATCAAAATCATGAATCTGCAATTGCGTTAACACCTGCTTAACCTTGTGCTCGTAATCCCAGGCATCCAACTCATTCATCATCGTCATGGCTCTATCCAAGGCCGCATTAGTTGCATCATTCTGAACCTTTTCGTGCTCCGCTACCGATTTCTCATAGGCTTTAACTGCATCTGCTACTGCTCCAGATTCCTTGAGAATATTTTCAATTATCGTTAATCCGTCGTTTAATATTGGATCCTGCGATAAAAAGCCTACTCGAATATCTTTGCGAATAATTGCGACGCCGCTGTCCGGTGTTTCTTTCTTTGCTAAAATCTGTAGCAACGTGCTTTTTCCTTGACCATTGCCTGCCACCAAAGCCACTTTTTCCCCTTGTTGTATACCAAACGAA
The DNA here is from genome assembly GCA_964446075.1 of uncultured Flavobacteriaceae bacterium. GTDB lineage: Bacteria > Bacteroidota > Bacteroidia > NS11-12g > UBA955 > JAGKXC01. The sequence continues at coordinate 8,372 of CAYUNO010000048.1, forward strand.
ATTCCGTCTAAAACGGGTTTATCGTGCCATGTTTTCTTAACTTGTTCTACCGATATATAATTCATACAAATACCTAAACTCCACTATTTTTCGAATTGCAAAACTAACCCCACTGACACCAACAATTTCTGTTATTTTAGCAGAATAATGAATTATAGGCATTTTATTCTTCTCGCGCTAGTAACGACATCTCTGACTAGCACCTTAAACGCACAAAAATATGCAGACCAAATTTCTGTAACCAATAAAGTAGCCGAAGCACCCCAATATTTGCCCAGCCAATTCATTGGCACATTCTCAGGGAAATTAGAAACGATTCAATTGAATAAACCTAACCGGCAATTCAATGCTAACGTACAATTAAGTATTTACCCAACCTCAATAAATGCAATTAAACCAACCAACCTAACACCAAAAAATAGATATAAATCACCGTATTTACGCAATAACAGTGTATATCAATTCACCCTTATTTACACAGTAAACGGTTTCAAAGAATTTAGAAATTACACCCTTCATGTGCTAGACAGCGCTAAGGGCACCGGTTTTTTGGATGAACAAAACGGAATATTAATTCCTTACAGTATTCATAATAACAAACTCATCATTCATTTCAATCTAAAACCTTACAACTATAACACAGTCAAAGTATACACCTTCAGCAAACTCATGGTGATCGAAGAAACATTTGCTGGGTCTAAGTCTTTTCAGTCGGGCGATACAACAATTCAAAATTTCAACCCACAAGATCCCGAAACCACTATGTTAGACTCCATTCCTTTGGTTTCAAGTATGATTTTGAGCACCTACCAATCGGCCACATTAATTCGAGAGACAGAACCCACTGTAACCTTAGGCAACCTCCATCAATACGGCTATTTCCCTTCCAAATACACCAATCCTCACAGAGTTGCCGTTTGGGTACCTAAAAACTACCAACCTTATAGCAATACACCGGTAATCTACATGCATGACGGACAAATGCTGTTTGATTCAGCTAGTACATGGAATCACCAAGAATGGGGTATGGATGAATTACTTTCGGCCCGAAATACAAAGGCTATTGTTGTGGGGATTTGGAACGATGGAGTGAATCGATCGGGCGATTACTTTCCACAAGAGGTTTGGGAAAATTACCTATCCCAAGCCGATAAAGATTCCATCATTACCGTAACCAAAGGTCTGGTACCTTTATTTGGATCGGAGGCCAAAGCAAACTCTGATAATTACCTAAAATTTTTAGTAAAAGAACTAAAACCGTTTATTGACACCATGTACAGACCTTCAACAAATCTAGAAAACACAATAGTTGCTGGTGCAAGCATGGGCGGATTAATTTCATGGTATGCGCTATGCGAATACCCCGAAGTATTTGGCAGTGCTATTTGTTTATCTACCCATTGGCCGGGTACTTCCCATCTAAAATATCAAAATACACCCAAAGCATTCGAGAATTACCTTGCCAAGAATTTACCTTCATTTAAAAACCACAAAATCTTCTTTGCCCATGGAACCGGATACTTGGATTCATTGTATGTTGAACCCCAAAAGAGAATAGACCAATTAATGAAGAAAAAGGGTTATATCCAAAATAAAAACTGGAAAACCATGGTTTACGTTGGAGCCGATCACAAAGAAACAGAATGGCAAAAACAAATGGTAGACGCACTGAATTTTGTACTTCCCGAAACCAAAAAATCGAAAAAATTAGAGTAATTTAGAATCTACCCTAAGAAATGCCGTTTATTGATTACTTCTTGCTACTTCGAAAAGCACTTTCGTAAGACTCAATCCACTGTTGAACCGTAATCTTTGTTGCCAGCTCACCGATTAATGGAAACGGTATATCCTCAGGTTTTTTAAATCGAATACACCCCTTTCCTATATCTAATTTCTTCGAACTGTAATTGGGCCACTCAGAAACAAACCAATCCAAAACTGCGTTTTTTCCATGTTCGTCTTGAGCATATAACCCCATATGGTGAAGAGATATGTGGTTCTTCTTCGCTGCAAAACTGATAAATGGAAGAGGTTGTTTGGGATCACAGTGATATCCATTGGCATATAAAGAATGCGGAACAGCAAACGACACCATACCATAACTAATACATGGAGTAAAACCTACCGGTAGGTTTGTAGACAATACTCGATAAAGCTCTCGCAAATAAGAAATTCGATCTTCATGATTTTTATTGATTAAATCGTTTATATCCGATGGAATATTTGTCATTTTTATCAAACTGTTTTAAATACAAAAAACTAAGCAAACAAACAGTCCTCACACTTGTAAAATTCCTGGATGGAATGTCTCTACCGGTGCGTGATTCGCGGCTTCAATACCCATAGATATCCATGTCCTTGTCTCCATAGGATTGATAATAGCATCAACCCATAATCTCGCAGCAGCATAGTACGGGGTGGTCTGATTTTCATAACGTTGAGTAATTTTATCCAACAATGCCTGTTCTGCTTCAGGTGTAATTTCCTCGCCTTTGCTTTTCAAACTCGCTTTTTCGATTTGTAATAATGTTTTTGCCGCCTGTTCGCCGCCCATTACTGCTATCTTAGCTCCAGGCCATGCCACAATTAGTCGTGGATCGTACGCCTTTCCACACATGGCATAATTACCAGCTCCGTAACTGTTCCCCATGATTATGGTAAACTTTGGCACCGTGGAATTGGTTTGTGCCATCACCATTTTTGCTCCGTCCTTAATGATTCCACCCTGCTCACTTCTACTGCCAACCATAAAACCAGTTACATCTTGCAAGAAAACCAAAGGAATTTTCTTCTGATTGCAATTCATTATAAATCGAGCTGCTTTATCAGCACTATCGCTATATATAACCCCGCCAAATTGCATTTCTCCCTTCTTGCTCTTTACCATCTCTCGGTTATTGGCAACAATACCTACTGCCCAACCATCAATTCTTGCGTAACCGCATAATATTGATCTACCATATCCCTCCTTGTATTGTTCAAATTCGCTGTTATCCACCAATCGCTCAATAATCTCGATAGTCTTATACGGTTTTGTTCTTTCCGATGGTAATAAACCCCATATCTCCTCCATCTTTTTAGTCGGTAAAACCGGTTTTACACGATCAAATCCGGCTTCTTCATACTTGCCGATTTTATTCATTATATAACGAATCCTATTTAAACAGGCCTGATCCGTTGGAAATTTATCATCAATTACACCCGAAATTTCACTTTGTGTAACTGCTCCACCCAATGTTTCATTGTCAATATCTTCACCAATGGCAGCCTTTACCAAATAACTGCCCGCCAAAAATATACTTCCAGTACCTTCAACAATCAACGCTTCATCACTCATAATGGGTAAATAAGCACCTCCTGCAACACAACTTCCCATCACCGCGGCAATTTGTGTAATACCCATTGCACTCATCTTAGCGTTATTTCTAAACATCCTGCCGAAGTGCTCCTTGTCAGCAAAAATCTCATCTTGCATCGGCAGAAAAACACCGGCACTATCCACCAAATAAATGATAGGTAACCGATTTTCCATAGCTATTTCTTGCGCTCTGAGATTTTTCTTCCCAGTAATCGGAAACCACGCACCCGCCTTCACCGTAGCATCGTTTGCCACTATTACGCATTGTCTACCTT
>CAYUNO010000049.1:0-11975 GCA_964446075.1 uncultured Flavobacteriaceae bacterium
TCTCTTTAACTACGCCATCTTGGCTGTTGCAATGAGCTTAACCATACCATTGGGTATACAAACTATTGTGGGTATCGTAATGACGGGAAAACTTAGTTCAAGTTGGTACATTCTAGTTATTGGAATTTCAATTCTTGTTGCCTTTTCTGGAATTACCCGTTTGGCACAGGTTACTATTTTAGATACACTCCAGCGAAAATTATTTGTCCGTTATGCAATTAATTTTTCAGAACAATTAAATGATTTTAGAGAATCTAACGACCATATATCTTTAGAAACAAAATCAACCCGTTTTTTAGATATTGTTACGCTGCAAAAGAGTTTTTCGAAATTAGTTTTCGATTTTTCTGGACAAATGTTACAGATATTATCTGGAATTACATTGCTATCTATTTACCATCCAAATTTCCTAATTTTAGGATTCTTTATTGTTATTATTGTTTATTTCGGTTTACAGTTCACATGGAAATCTGGATTTGAATCTGCTGCATCAGAAAGTACCTACAAGTTTGAAACTTCTGATACAATTAGAGAAATGGCCGTAGGCGACCTAAATGAAAGTAGAATGCAGAAATTGACACAGAAATTAATCGACAACATTGATGGGTATGTGTATTATCGAAATAAGCATTTCTCGATATTGAGAAAGCAAATTTTCTTTGCAATTGCAGCCAAGGTAGTTTTAACAGCTACTATGTTGATCATTGGCAGTAGTTTATTAATGAATCAAGAAATTACATTAGGTCAGTTTTTAGCAGCTGAAATTCTAATCATTACTTTATTGGACGGCGTAGAAAAACTGATTTTAACGGTAGAATACGTTTATGATGCCGGAATAGCCATGGAGAAACTTGAGTGTATTTCAAAACTCAAAGAAGGAGGCAAATCCCATGAATAAATCATTGTTACAAGATAAATTATCGGACTGGTTATATGATAATTCCTTTGTGGGAAAAGGGATTAATAGGTTTTTAACTAGTGCCTTGGTATTGGTAGTTATCTTTCTTTTTTTACCTTGGGTTCAAAATATTGAGACCTTGGGAACCGTTACCACGTTTCTCCCTGAAGAGCGTCCACAGGAAGTACAAACCTTTATTGCAGGAAGAATTGCAAAGTGGAAAGTAAAAGAAGGTGATTATGTGAATAAGGGAGATACAATCGCTGTGTTAGACGAAATCAATAGTGAATATTTAAACCCAGAGCTATTGAATCAGACCGAAATCCAAATTCAAGCTAAGGAACAAAGCGTATTGAGTTATAATTCAAAAATCGGAGCTATTAATAAGCAAATCACGCAATTGGAATCAAATAGAGATTTATCTTTACAGAAAGCTCGAAACAAAATTGAACAAGAGGCTCTAAAATTGAAAGCGGAACAAGCCGAATTAGTAGCGGCCGTAAAAAATGCTGAAATAGCAAAAAGACAATTTGAACGAGACAGCATTCTTGGTGTTGATGTTTTAAGAAGTCCTGTTGAAATTGAAAACCGAAGGGTAAAATGGCAAGAGGCTATTGCGAAGCAATTAACACTTGAAGCTAAAGTAAGAATTGCACAAAACGCCTATGAAATGGCGAAAATTGAACTGCAAAATGTTCGAGCAGATTATGGAGAAAAATTAGCAAAAACCGAAAGTGAGCGATTTTCTGCAATATCTGGGCAGCTAGAGACAGAAGCAGAAATCAGTAAACTTAGAAATACATATTCAAGCTATTCCATTAGAAATGGTTTTTATATAATAACTGCCCCCCAATCAGGATTAATAACGCAGACTTTAATAAGAGGATTAGGCGAAACAGTGAAAGCTGGAGATCCAATCTGTACCATTGTACCAGGCGGTGCTACATTAGCCGTTGAGATGAAAGTTAAACCCGTTGATTTGCCTTTGTTTCAACGAGGCGAAGATGTGCAATTTGTATTCGATGGATGGCCAACTATTGTTTTTTCTGGATGGCCAGCTGCAACTTATGGCACTTTCCCAGGCACGGTTTATGCCATTGACAATGCCATTGATGCAAATGGCGATTACAGGGTATTAGTAAAACCTAATTTTGAAAAAAAGAAATGGCCGAAAGAACTACGAGTAGGTATAGGTGCAAGAGGATATGTTATGTTAAATCGCGTACCGATGTGGTATGAAATTTGGCGAAATATCAATGGTTTCCCTTCGGATTTTTACAAATCCACCGAAAAGCAAGACAGTAAATATCGCAAAAAGTCCTCTTCATGAGATTTTTAAAATCAATTATTATACTATGTTTGGGAGTTATTATTCCGAATATAATTTTTGGCCAAATCGGTAATAATAATGCAGAAAAAATTGAAGTGCGATTGATTGACCTAATTGATCGCGTGATTGAATTTCATCCATTGATTAAATCAGCCAATGTAGAAATCAACAAGGGCAAAGCGGAGTTACTCAGGGCAAGGGGAGCATTCGACCCTTCCCTTTCATTTCAGCAAAATCAAAAGAATTTTGATAATATTTCCTATTACCAAGTACAGAATTTCTCTTTGGAAAGTCCTACGAGAACGGGTCTAAAATTTCAAGTTGGAACAGAATATAGTACTGGTCAGTATTTAAATCCCATGGATAATACGGGAAAATCAGGGACACAGTATTCAGGGGTAAGCATTCCTGTTTTAAGAGATTTATTAATTGATAAAAAACGCGCAGATTTTCAAAAAGCCAAAACTTTAAAGACCATGAGTTATTGGGAACGAGAAGTTTTGGTTAATGATCTATTAAATGAATTGGTTCAATTTTATATAGAGTGGCAGATATGGACAGAAAGTAGTAGTAGAATTGAATTAATGATTTCTAATGCAGAGAATAGACAAAATGGCTTAAGAAAGTTATTTAGAGCTGGGGCATCCAATTCCATAGACACATTAGAAACCTACGTACAGTTAGAACAGTACAGAGCGAAGTTGATGGAGATTCAATGGAAACAACTCAAATCAAAAATGATGATTAATTCATGGTTATGGGCCGAGAATAATACGCCAATTGAATTAACTGCCAACAGCATCCCATCGCGTTGGGGTTTAGAACAATTAGATTCTTTGTGTTTGTATAGTTACAATAACTATTCTAAATCCAACGGTTTAGAAAATTTACCTCTACCGCCTGAATTGAATTTACTACAGAATTCAATTAGCCTGAGCAAAATAGACCTTAACTACAAGACAAATAACCTATTACCTACTTTGGATTTAAAGTATCAATATTTACAACCCCTGAATAATTTTGATTTTTCCACTTTTGGAAATTTTAATACAAATAATCGTTTTGGGATACAGTTTAGCAGTCCATTAATTTTTAGAGAGGCTCGTGGCGAATATCAATTGGCTAAATTTAAATATCAACAAACGGAATGGAAGTTTCAATCCAAGCAACGAGAATTTTTCATTAAAATACAAGCTCAATTCAATGAAATAAATGTGAGCAAGGGTTTGTATTCTAAATGGGTAGAGATAGGAGCTGAATTAACGGATTTATACAATATGGAGTCTAGGCGATTTGAAGCAGGTGATGCCAACTTCTTCATAGTAAACACAAGAGAGATGAGAGCATTGGATGCGCAGTTAAAAGCGTTGGAATATCAAAAAGAATACTTCGAAAATTGTAATGACTTTTTGAATTATACGGGCTGGTATAGTAGAATTTTCAGTTCCAATTAATTCGATATCACACATTATAAATTTCAATCAATTCGATTGCAATATCATTATGTTTATTTTCGGTTAAACTCCTGCATTTTTTCGTTAGTAATAAGTGGATAATTGAACCCAATTAACCATCGTTAACCCATGTTTGGAAGTTATATTTACGGAATATTAATTCTGTAATAAGTAAACAATGTCTGAAGAAAACAAAAGTAATTACGGCGCGGAGAATATTCAGGTTTTAGAAGGACTTGAAGCGGTACGTAAACGACCAGCGATGTACATTGGTGATATCGGACCAAAAGGATTACACCATTTGGTATATGAGGTTGTAGACAATAGTATCGATGAAGCGTTGGCGGGACATTGTAACGATATTAAAGTTACAATTTTACCTGGAAATGCAATTCGAGTTTTAGACAATGGTAGAGGTATTCCAACTGGAATGCATCCAAAGGAAGGAAAGAGTGCATTAGAAGTAGTAATGACCGTTTTACACGCTGGCGGTAAATTTGATAAAGATACCTACAAGGTTTCCGGTGGTTTGCACGGCGTGGGAGTAAGTTGCGTTAATGCGTTATCTACTCATTTAAATGTTCGTGTTTTTCGTGAAGGACAGATTCACCAACAAGAATATAAAATTGGGAAACCCCTATACGACGTAAAAGTAGTTGGCCAATCAGATCTACGTGGAACTGAGGTTACTTTTCAACCCGATGACACCATTTTTCAGGCTACGGAATACAACTTTGAAACGCTGCAAAATCGATTACGAGAATTGGCCTATTTAAATAAGGGAATTCGATTGTCACTAACCGATGAACGCGAAACACAAGAAGATGGAACTTTCCGAACAGAAATATTCTATAGCGAAGGTGGATTGAAAGAGTTTATCCGTTACGTTGATGGTACCCGTGAGAAATTAATCCCCGAACCTGTTTATTGCGAAAGCGATAAATACGGTATTCCCGTAGAAATTGCTTTTCAATACAATACGGGATATGCAGAAAACCTGCATTCTTATGTAAACAACATCAATACCATTGAAGGAGGTACCCACGTTGCAGGATTCCGAAGAGCTTTAACTAGAACATTAAAAAGTTACGCGGAAAAGCAAAAATTACTGGATAAATTAAAAATCGAAATCAGTGGGGAAGATTTTCGCGAAGGTCTTACTGGGGTAATATCGGTAAAAGTACAAGAGCCCCAATTTGAAGGTCAGACAAAGACCAAATTAGGTAACAACGAAGTAATGGGTGCTGTTGATCAGACCGTATCGGAAATGTTGGCTAATTATTTGGAAGAAAATCCAAAAGAGGCTAAAATCATCGTTGATAAGGTTGTGTTAGCGGCTCAAGCACGTGCTGCAGCTAGAAAAGCTAGAGAGATGGTTCAACGGAAAGGTGCAATGAGCGGAATGGGTTTACCTGGGAAATTGTCCGATTGTTCCAAAACAGATGCTTCCGCATGCGAAATATTTTTGGTTGAGGGAGATTCAGCAGGAGGTACAGCAAAACAAGGTCGTGATAGAGAATTCCAAGCCATTCTTCCCCTTCGCGGTAAAATATTGAATGTAGAAAAGGCTTTAGAACATAAAATTTACGATAACGAAGAAGTTCGAAATATGTTTACCGCTTTGGGAGTACATATTGCAACCAATGAAGAGGGAGATAAAGAGTTAAACTTAGACAACCTTCGTTACCATAAAATAGTAATTATGACCGATGCGGACGTGGATGGTAGCCACATTCGTACGCTAATACTCACTCTTTTCTTCCGATACATGAAAAAATTAATTGAAAGCGGACATTTATACATTGCTACCCCACCCCTTTATCTAGTTAAAAAAGGAAAAGATTTTAAATATTGCTGGGATGATGTTCAACGTGATGCTGCAATTAAGGAATTAGCTAAAGAAGGTAAAGAAGATTCTGTAAATGTTCAGCGATATAAAGGTTTAGGAGAAATGAACGCAGAACAATTGTGGGAAACTACCATGGATCCTTCAAGAAGAACTTTGAAGAAAGTTACACTTGATAGTGCTGCTGAGGCCGATCGTGTATTCTCTATGTTAATGGGTGATGATGTACCTCCTAGAAGAGAGTTTATTGAAACTCATGCCAAATATGCTAAGATTGACGCATAATTGAAATTACGTCAACAAAACTCTCCATAAAAGAATTAGTATTGAATGGCCCTAGTAAGGGCCATTCTTTTTATCCATTGTAATGGAATTATTGCTATAAATAGACTCAGTATTAACAATCCAACGTTTACTGATATCACATAGAACCAATCAAAATCAACCATAACATGTGAGACAAAATAGATAGATTGATTTAATTTGATCACTTGATAATTCTCTTGTACCCAACATAAAATAAAAGCTAATAAATCCCCAATCCCAATACCTGCACTTATGATTATAATTGCTTGCCATAAAAAAACACGTTGAACAGATTTAATCTGTGCACCTAATGCTTGAATTAACCCAATAAACTTAATTCGTTCAAAAATCAAAATTAACAAAATTGTGGTGACCGCAATAAAGCATACAATAGCCATTAAAATCAAAATAACCCAAACATTAGTATTCAATATAGATAGCCAATCATAAATCTGTCTGTGAAAAAATCTTGAGGTATTTAAACGTAAATCACCGGCTGGTACCGCAAATTTCAACTCGTCAAACAACTTTAAATCCTGACCGTCTTTGGCCCAAACTTCTATTTTAGTTATAGAATTAGGATTGGGTAAAAATCCACTAACAATGGTTTGATCAACATAGATAATTTGTTTATCAATCTGATCAATTCCTGTCTCGAATATCCCAATTATTTCAAGTCGCTTAGGCTTTGGTCTTACTACATTTAACGAATCTTCATTTTTGAAGAATACCAATGTAATTAAATCACCGGTATCCACTTTTAATCGTGTTGCAAGCTCTTTCGAAATCCATAACCAGTTCTGATTTTGAGCTGATTTAGAAATTGTTTTCACCACAAAAGGTTGTAAAATGGAAGAAACTTGTGTTTGATCCATCCCATTAGCCACTACCCCATCCAAATCTTCTTCCCCCTTAATAATGGAGGCCTTAGAACAAGAAATCGTCCAATTTTTAACGGAAGTACTGTTAGCAAGAACTTTTTCGATGTTAGAACCTTTTTCTCTAACAAATGGAATAGGTTCTGCATTTTCTAAATTCGCAGCATTGTCAATAATGAAATCTCCATGTAATTGAATTACCTTCTGTTTTATTCCTTGTTGAAATCCTCTTACCGTAGAAATTGTAATAATCATTACACTAACACTCAAGGCAACGGCGGAAATTGCCAAAATCATCATATTTTTGGAAAAGGTTTGGTTTTTATTTTTTACCAAACGAAAAGCAACCCAACTTTCCCAAGATTTCATTATGTTCAAAGGTAAACAACTACAACAAATTCTCGTATCCACTGCCCTTTTTCTTTGGCTATTTTTTAAGTTCAGCGGTGTTTACGGAAATATTCATATCCCAACGAATACTCCACAACCGCAAATAGCGGCTATTCAAACCGGTGCCGAACAATTTTCTCAATACCTATGGAGGTTAAAAGGGAAACGAGTAATGGTTATTGCCAATCAAACATCGGTTGTAAATGGGGTTCATCTGATTGATACTCTTCTTCGGTTAGGCATCAATATAACCGGGGTTTTTGCTCCGGAACATGGCTTTCGAGGTACTGCAGCCAATGGAGAACATGTTTCAAATCAAACCGATGTAAAAACTGGACTTCCCATTTATTCACTGTACGGTTCAAATTATAAACCTACAAAAGCGCAACTAGAGAATTGCGATGTATTATTGTTTGATATTCAGGATGTTGGAGTACGATTTTACACATATTTAACTACCATGCACTTTGCCATGCAAGCTTGCAGTGAGAATCATAAGACATTTATTGTACTTGATCGACCCAATCCCAACGGATATTTTATTGATGGCCCCATACTTCAAAAGGGAATGGAAAGCATGGTTGGTATTCATCCCATTCCTTTAGTTCATGGAATGACATTGGGCGAGCTTTCTTATATGATCATCGGCGAGCGTTGGTTACACATCACCATTCCAAGTACTGTAAATAAAAGTAAAACTCCTTCAAAAAATCCAGTATCTGTTGTTAAAACAGCAATAAACGATAGTCTTAATTTAATCGTTGTTCCTTGTAAACATTGGATGCGCAATCAACGATACTCCCTGTCAATTCCGCCATCGCCTAATTTACCTACTGATAATAGTATTTTATTATATCCCTCACTTGGTTTGTTCGAGGGGACTGTTATGAGTATGGGCAGAGGAACCGCTAAACCGTTTGAGTGTTTTGGGGCGCCGTGGTTAAAACAAGGTGGTTATACGTTTACACCTGTAGATTTACCCGGAAAAGCGATAAATCCGCCTTATGAAAATCAATTGTGCAGAGGAATCTTACTTACAGATTTTGGTCCTTCTTATTTGCATAACTTTAAACACATTTATTTAGAATGGTTGGTTATGTTGTACGATGAATGTCCAGATAGTATTAAATTCTTCAATCCCTTTTTTGCCAAATTAATTGGGAACAAAGAGGTTCAGAAAATGATTGAATCAGGCAAGGATGCCAATTACATTAGAAATACCTGGAGCGATGATATTGAATCGTTTGAAAATAAAAGAAGGAAGTACCTGTTGTATCCTTGAGGATTAACCTATACTTCCTTCTATTGAATATAAAACAGTGTTAATTTACTTTATTTCAAATGTATTCATGAAAGCCGTAGTGAAGTTACCGTTGATGAAATCTTCGTTTTCCATTAATTGTAAATGGAGAGGAATGGTAGTTTTCACCCCTTCTACAATAAATTCTCCCAACGCTCTTCTCATTTTAACAATAGCTTCTTGCCTCGTTTGAGCGGAGACAATCAATTTCGCAATCATTGAATCGTAATATGGAGGGATCGTATAACCAGCATAAATGTGAGTATCAACACGCACTCCGTGTCCACCAGGTCGATTTAAAGAGGTGATTTTTCCAGGACAGGGTCTAAAGTTATTATAGATATCCTCGGCATTTATTCTACATTCGATTGCATGTTTTGTGGGTTCATAGTCCTTACCCGAGATTGGCTGACCCGCAGCAATTAAAATTTGTTCTTTTACCAAATCAAAATTGATAACTTCTTCGGTAACGGGATGTTCTACTTGGATTCGAGTATTCATTTCCATAAAGTAGAAATTTCTATGCTTATCCACTAAAAACTCAACTGTACCAACCCCTTCGTAATTAATAATTTGTGCTGCTGCTTTAGCGGCAGTACCCATTTTTGCGCGAAGTTCAGGAGTCATGAATGGAGATGGTGTTTCTTCCAATAACTTCTGATGTCTACGTTGAATACTACAATCTCTTTCACTTAAGTGGCAAACTTTACCGTACTGATCACCCGCAATTTGGATTTCAATATGTCGAGGCTCCTCGATATATTTCTCCATATACAAACCATCGTTACCAAAAGCGGCGCCTGCTTCTTGTTTGGCACTATTCCAATTGGGTTCTAGCTCTTCATCGTTCCAAATGATACGCATACCTCTACCGCCCCCACCTGCGGTAGCCTTGATAATTACTGGATAACCAATTTCTTTGGCGATTTTCTTGCCTTGTTCAATACTCTCTAAAAGACCATCCGATCCTGGGATGGTTGGCACCCCTGCTTTCTTCATGGTGTCTTTAGCGTTGCTCTTATCTCCCATAGAATCAATTTGCTCAGGAGTAGCCCCAATAAATTTGATACCATGATCTCTACAAAGAGCACTAAACTTACTGTTTTCGCTCAGAAAACCATAACCTGGATGTATAGCATCCGCATTGGTAATTTCAGCAGCAGCGAGCAAACGAGACATATTCAATTAACTATCTTTACTCTGAGGTGGTCCAATGCAAACTGCTTCATCGGCAAACCGAACATGCAGACTATCTCTATCCCCAGTGGAGTAAACAGCCACTGTTTTTATTCCCATTTCTTTGCATGTACGAATAATTCGCAATGCAATCTCACCGCGATTTGCGATCAGAATTTTCTTAAACATGATGATTATGCGGGTTCCACCAAGAATAATGGTTGGTCATATTCTACTGGGGTAGCATTATCAACCAATACCTTCACTATTTTACCAGAAATTTCAGATTCAATTTCGTTGAACAGCTTCATGGCTTCAATGATACAAACTACTTTACCAGGCTTTACGTCATCTCCAACATTAACAAATGAGGGTGAATCTGGATTTGGTGTACGATAAAAAGTGCCCACCATGGGTGATTTAATTGTTATTAAATTATCCGCTTTCGCCGGTGCTGCCGCTGCAGGAGTAGTAACAACCGGTGCTGCTGATGGTGCCGCTGCCGTTGGAATAGTTGCAGGCTGAGCAATGGCAGTGTGCACTATTTGAGCAGTTGCAGCGGTTTGGTTTTTCTTAATTGCAATTTTGAAATCTTTTTGACTGATTTCTACTTCATCAACTCCGCTCGTTGATACGAATTTGATTAATGCTTGAATTTCTTTTAAGTCCATAAAGGATAAAATTTAGTTTGGCAAAATAAGGTAAAAATCACCTAAAACAGGTAAAAATTGGCATTTTTTAAGCGTTTTTGACGAAAATCAGCCTATTTTTATTCAAAATCCACCAAAAACCGCTTTTAGAACTCAGGAGTACCAACGGGTTTAAACTTCTTGGTGGATTGCTTTTTTTCCAAGGTTATATTTAACCCACCTTGTATTAAGGCTTTTGCTATACCTACTTCAGCGTAATATCCCAATCCACCTGCAAGTTTACCTGCACAACCTAACGTTAAATCACCACCTGGAGTTGTAAATCCTATGAATGGAATGGTTAAATCAAAATCAGAAAATCCTTTTATTGGGTTATTAACACTACCATCAATGGAATTAAAACGGACACCCATACTGATTCCTATATAGGGGTCAAATTTCTCAGATGGAGCAAAATGTAAGTTGTATCTCAAATTGAGTGATTGAGTTCTGTATTTAATTGTAACTTCCGTTGGTACTAATTTTTGAAATTCAGTACTAAAAAAAGAGTCGGTTTTCAAAGTGGTATTTACATCTACTCCTGCCTGAGCATAATTAATTGCCAATCCAGACCGATAGGTTAACATTTTCTCTACCTTAAAAAACAAATTCCTTTTTTTATCTAACGTAAATTCTCCGTATTGCTGGCCAAAATCCAATAACCAATACATTGTATTGGCAGTACCCATTCCAACCGAAAATCTATAATTCCAAAGAGGCAATTGCTTTTCTTTTTTTACTTTAAAAACTGCATCAACATTTAGGTGACCACCATAATTATTTACACTATCAGAAATACTCATCAATATTCCATTGTTTAGTGTGTCAATTGAACTTGCCCACAAACCAGATATGTGCAATAGGCAGGCAGTAAAGATGGCAGTTGATTTCATAATTAAACTAATGTATTTTCTTACAAAGGAATGTTTCCATGCTTTCTCTTAGGGGCATTTTTGACTTTATTTTGCAACATTTCAAATGCGGCAATTAATCGTTCGCGAGTTTCCTCTGGCAAAATCACTTCATCTACAAATCCTCTAGCCGCAGCTCTATATGGATTTGCAAATAAATCCCCATATTCTTTTTCTTTTTCTTTCCATGCCGATTCTCTATCGGCGGCAGCATCAATTTGTCGTTTAAAAATAATTTCTGCCGCACCTTTCGCTCCCATCACCGCAATTTCTGCAGAAGGCCAAGCGAAGTTCATGTCGGCCCCGATATGCTTGCTGTTCATTACATCGTAGGCGCCACCGTATGCTTTACGTGTGATTACCGTAATTCTAGGAACTGTTGCTTCACTGAATGCATACAATAATTTTGCTCCATTAGTGATAATTGCATTCCATTCTTGATCTGTTCCTGGTAAAAATCCTGGAACATCTTCAAAAACCAATAGTGGAATATTAAAAGCATCACAAAAACGTACAAAGCGTGCGCCTTTTTGACTGCTGTGAACATCCAATACGCCAGCTAAAAACGCGGGTTGGTTAGCAACAATACCAATAGATCTGCCTGCTAATCTCGCAAATCCAACCACTATATTTTCAGCAAAGTTCTTATGTACCTCAAAAAAGGTATTGTCATCTACAACTTTTTCAATTACATCTTTGATATCATACGGCTGATTAGGATTCTCCGGAATAATATCTATCAAACTAGGTCTAACTTCATTTACGGAGGAGTTATAAGGTAAACTGGGAACTCTTTC
>CAYUNO010000050.1:0-3243 GCA_964446075.1 uncultured Flavobacteriaceae bacterium
ATTTTTATCGGCGATTTTAAAATGCAGGGATTCTTTTTTTAACCGAGCTCCTTGGCATTGCGTACAGGTTTGCTGATGCATGAATTCTTCGGCCCATTGACGTAATTTATCGTCCTCTGATTCGAAATAATTCTCTTGTATATAGTGTACAACGCCTTTGTAGGTGCTTTCGTAATTTTTCTTCTGACCTTGATGGTTAATGTGAGAAACCACAATGGATTCGTCCATCCCATACAAAACCGATTCCAACTGATTGGGTTTTAATTGTGAAATAGGATCGGCTAAACTGAAGCCCAATTCTTTGGCAACAGCACGCAATTGAGAAAAAGTCCAATTTTCACGAAGTTCACCGATGGGAACAATTCCACCGCGGTTGATGGATTTTGATTTGTCAGGAATGATAAAATCGATGTTTACTTCCGCTGTTTCTCCCAATCCCTCGCACTGAGGACAGGCTCCGTAGGGGGAGTTGAAAGAAAACATATTGGGTTGCGGTTCATCGTAGCTGATTCCGCTCACGGGATCCATCAAGAACTTACTAAAGGGATGCATTTTACCTTCCGCATCTTCCATCAGGAAGCTACCCTGACCCATTTTTAACGCCGTTTTAATGGATTCGGTAATACGTGTCAAAGAAGATTCTTTTACTTCAATGCGATCAATCACCACCTCAATATCGTGAATCTTGTATCGATCTACTTGTAAACCGGTGGTAATCTCCGTGATTTCACCATCGATACGTACTTTGTTATATCCCTTTTTCTTGGTTTGTTCAAAAAGTTCTCGGTAATGTCCTTTTCTCGCTTTTACCAAAGGAGCTAATAACGTTACTTTTTGATTATCAAATTTTTGTATGGTTGCCTCGATGATTTGCGCTTCGGTAAGTTTTACCATTTTTTCTCCGCTTATCCACGAATAGGCATCGGCCGAACGTGCAAATAGGAGTCGGAGAAAATCGTAAATTTCGGTAACTGTACCCACAGTACTTCGTGGATTTTTCGAAACCGTTTTTTGTTCGATAGAAATTACGGGAGATAGGCCTTTTACTTTGTCAACATCGGGTCTACGCATGTCGCCTATAAACTGTCGAGCATAGGCGCTGAAACTCTCCAAATATCTGCGTTGACCTTCGGCAAACAGGGTATCGAATGCTAAACTGGATTTACCAGACCCCGATAACCCGGTAAAAACAACGAGTTTGTTTCTGGGAATTACTAAATCCAAGGATTTTAGGTTGTGTTCTCGCGCTCCAATTACCTCGATAGCAGGCTCATCGGGGTGGGGAAGATGGATATCGGAAGGTTGGATGGAGTGCGCTTTCATGGAATCCGCAAAAATACTCTATTTTTTCTGCAATTTAGTAACAATCGTAGGATGATAATGATTGGATTACCGATAGAAAACAGGAATAAAAAGTGTTATACTGCTTGTATATTTTTTCTACCTAACACGGAATTTCAACAATAGAGGCAAATGGATTAATGATTTGGAGAGTATGTTGACATGTTACATACAACCCATTCGGAGAAATTTACATAACAGCGAAATCATCAAATTCGGCTAGTTACCAGCTTCCGCCGGCCCCGCCACCATTAAAACCACTTCCACCTCCGCCAAAGCCGCCCCAATCCGAACCACCGCTGGATCCCCAATCCGAGGAACTACTAGAACCCCAACTGCTACCAGAATTATAGGAACTTCGGCCACTATTTAACAGTGCATTCAAGAGTATGGCATTCAAGCAACCGCTATTTCCACCTCCTACTGTAACTCCCCGTCTAATGGCTCTAAAAAATTTCCATAGTATGAAAAAGAAAATGAAAGGAATAAACAAACCAAGGAAAACGGCCACCCAACCGGTATGCTCTGAAGTATAGGTGTAAGTGTATCCATTACTGTTAGATCGTTTGAACTCACCCCTCATAGCCTGAATAAAGGCATCCGTGGCTTGATCTACCCCGGTATAATAGTCGCGATTACGAAAATTGGGTTTGAAATAGTCATCGGCAACAATTCCAATAAATCCATCAGGTATTTTTCCTTGGGTTCTATCCGAAGTAACGATATGATATTCTCTTTCATTCACTGCGATATAAATCAAAATACCACTGCGATCATTTTTATCTCCTACATCCCAACCTCTGGCGAGAAACATAGCTCGGTCAAACGGACCATAACCTCCGTGGGTGGGTTCAAAAACAACTGCGATTTGAATGCCTGTGGTATCCTCTAACGCCCTTAGTTTTTTAGTTAATTTGGCATATTGCTCCTCACTTAATGCGTTTGCGTAATCGTTTACTAATCCTTGAACTTTTGGAAGCGTCTGCTCTGCCTGAAGTCCTACAACGGAAAACAGACTTATTAATAAAACGGAAATTTGGGTGTTCCAAAATCTTGAAAACTGCAATTTGAATGGATGTAAAGCGCTGTTCATATCGTTTTAATCAGTACTTACCGAGTTGTCAAGTTCATTGGGATTAGCATTCCCCGTTGCGGGGTACTCAACAGTTAAGCGATTTCCAGCTCGTTCCAATCCATGTAAAATGGCGAGGGTAGGGTTGCCTTCTCGAAATAAATCGGTCATTTCGGATTTTACTTTTTCCCAAAAATCAGGTTCCACTTTGCTGTTAATTCCTTCGTCACCAACGATTGCAAATTCTCGTCGATGAGTGTTAATCCACAACAATATCCCGTTTCTTTCTTGGGTGTTATGCATCCCCAAATCGTAAAATTTTTTGATAGCGCAAGCCATTGGATCAAGGTCTTCCTTCGCAGTGGTTGCGTGCACCCGTAATTCAGCACGAGTGAACTTTTCAATTTCACCAATGGTATCACTAATCTTAGTTACATCGAGATGAACCACTTTGGATTCAACATTGAAAAACTTGCGTAACCATTGACTTACGCTGCTTTGAGAATTCACGATTTGGGGAGTTAACGAATTAAAATTAAATTTTTTGTTTGTCTACCAACCATTATTTGGCGTCAGTAGGTGCTTTGTCTGAGAAATCGATGGTAGGTCTGTTCTCTGTACCCGCTTGATTTTTGAACATTTCCTTTTTCTCGAAACCAAACATTCCCGCAAAAATGTTAGAAGGGAAACGTCTTACTTTGCTGTTGAAATCGGCTACAGCCGCGTTGTAATCTGTTCGAGCAGTGGCTATTCTGTTTTCCATACCGGCAACTTCGAATTGTAAAGCACTGAAGTTCTGTGTAGACTTAAGTTCGGGGTATTTTTCTACC
>CAYUNO010000050.1:3253-11795 GCA_964446075.1 uncultured Flavobacteriaceae bacterium
CAATTTACTTTGAGCGGCTTCGAATTTTTCTAAATTCTCTGGGGTGATTTCGTCGGCTTTCAATTCCATCTTTCCTACAGAAGCGCGAGCTTCGGTTATTTCGGTTAAAGTGGATTTTTCGAAATTGGCACTTCCTTTAACCACATCCACCAACTGCCCAATTTTATCGGCGCGTTCCTGGTAACGAGTGGTAACAGTTCCCCATTGCTTATCTACATTGATATCGGCATCTACCAAACCATTGTAGTTGGATCTAACCCACAGCAATAAAATGATGATAACTCCGGCGATAATCGCCCAACGGATTTGTTTGCTATTCATAGTCTTAAATAAAATTTACTCCAAATGTATTGGCAAAATGTTTACCAAGTATATTTTTTACAAAATTTATGTCAATTTGTCGTCCTAACTCTCTTTCCATGCTGGTAACATCCTTGTCCGGTATGCCACAAGGGACAATGTGTCGGAACATGGTTAAGTCGGTATTTACGTTTAACGCCAAACCGTGCATCGACACATATCTACTGCATCGAATTCCGATGGCTGCAATTTTTCTTTCGGTGGGTTTGTCGATATCAATCCAAACACCAATTCTATCATGAATAACACCTGCTTCAATACCAAACTCCTGCAATGTTAAAATGATGCAACGTTCAATGGCTGCAACATAGGCTTTAATCCCCATACCCAAAAGTTCCAAATCGAAAATGGGATAGGCCACCAGTTGTCCTGGCCCGTGATAAGTAATATCTCCTCCGCGTTCAATGTGATAAACTTCGGCCCCCATGGCTTTTAGGTATTCTGGTGTAGCCAACATATTGTTTTCTTCGGCACTTTTACCATATGTATATACATGTGGGTGTTCTACAAATATTAGTTGAAAGGGTTCTGTTGCATTTCCGTTACTTTTATTTTTGATTTTGTCGCTAAAGTACTGTTTTTGTAAATCCCAAGTACTCGCATAGTCTTGGTTTTGCAAATCTTGCAATACGCAATTAATCATTTGACAAAATTACCAAATTGATTCATGTTAATTGGATATTTAAAGTAGTGGATGTGATTTTTGCTAAATGAACAATTTTCAAAATTCTAAAACAGTTAAACAAGCGAAAGGAATGATGGGCGAAATATGGGCCTTAGAATGGATGAAACAACACGGTTATACCATATTGGCGAAGAATTGGAGAAGTGGCAGATACGAAATAGATTTAGTTTGTACCGATGGAAAAGTTATCGTTTTTGTTGAGGTTAGAAGTTTTTTTAGTGCAACAAAGTCGTTCCCAGAGTCGTCTATATTATCGTTGAAACAAACTTCAGTGCAAAAAGCCACAAAGAAATATATTGCCGAAAATCGTATTCAACTACCTGTTAGACAGGATGTTGTAGGTATAAGATTTTCTTCATGGGGTAAACAATTGCTGCATATTCCGGATGCTTTTAGTATGAGAAGTTCAACATCTTTAACCCAATCCTCAAAACTTTACCATTAATTTGCAAATTCATCATGAAGTTAATTTCACTCATTTCTTTATCGGCATTGTTACTTGGAACTTCGGTTTTGTCTGCGCAAACTGAACCTTGTGGTACGGATATACATAGACAAAAATTACACAAATTATATCCTGAAAATATTTCCCTTGAAGAATCCATGGAGAAGAATATTGCTTCCATGCCTCAGGTTGAGAATAGAGCGGCTATATATACTATCCCGGTAGTTTTTCATGTTATACATACTAACGGCGAAGAAAATATTTCAAGAGAGCAGATCTTAGATCAAATGCGGGTTTTAAATCAAGATTTCAATTTGTTAAATCCAAATTTATCGAAGTTGCGATCTGTTTTTAAAGGGTTAGAGGCCGATTGCCAGATTAAATTTGAATTAGCAACCATTGATCCAAGCGGAAAGTGTTTTGATGGTATTAATCGAGTGTACTCTCCCGTCCATAATGTACATGATATGGACAATGAGCAGGCTAAAAAACTCATTTATTGGGATTACAAAAAGTACTTAAATGTATGGGTTGTTACAAATATTATTGAGCCGTCTTCAGCGGGAGTTATTTTAGGTTATGCAGTGTTTCCATTTAATATGAATCCCAACGGAGATGGTATTGTTATCAGACACGATAGAGTGGGTACCATAGGAACAGCAGTTGCTTCCGATAGTGGAAGAACATTAACCCATGAAGTTGGACATTGGTTGGGGTTATTTCACACCTTTCAAGGCGGTTGTGCCAATCAGGATTTAGTGGATGACACACCACCAGTTGAATCTACATTTACTAATGCAAATTGTCCTGCAAATGGTAATTCCTGCAATGAATCAAACGATAAAATTGATATGTGGGAAAATTACATGGATTATTCTAACGGTTCTTGTCAGTGTTTATTTACTCTAAAACAAAAAGCAAGGATGCACAATTTCTTGAAACAGGCGCCAAGGAGCAGTAACGTATCTTCGGCAAACTTGCTGGCTACAGGGGTATCTCCACAATCGGTTGCTCCGGTTGCTGATTTTGTTGCAAGTTCAACTACGATCTGTGCGGGTCAATCCATTAAATTCTACGATATCAGTTGCAAAAGTGATCCTACTGCATGGTCATGGACATTTCAAGGGGCATCGCAAACAAGTTCTTCCGTTCAAAATCCAACAATTATTTATCAAACACCTGGAAACTATAAAGTATCATTAACTGTTCAGAATTCCCGTGGAAGTAATTCAATTACTAAGGATTTATATATTACTGTTTTACCTGCTCAATCTACCTTGACCCCCAACGTTTTTGAGACTTTCGAGAACGGAGATCCAACCGCATTCACAGGGACAAAAAAGTTCACACATTCTTCTCCTTCTACAACGAGGTTTTCGCTGTATACACAATCCGCTTTTGCGGGTACTACTTGTTTGAGAGCGCCAATTGTAACCAATTCAGGCGCCGGTAGTGTTTACAGCATTACCCTGCCCTCAGTAGATGCAACGGTAGGATCTGGCTTGAGATTTACGTTTATGGTTTCTTATGCGCAACCCAATGCAGATGTTACAGAAATTCTCAGAATTTTTGCTTCTACGGATTGCGGAGGTACCTTTAAACAAGTTTGGGAGCGCTCAGGTACGGGTTTGGCTTACACCGGCCAATCTTATACGAGTAACTTTAAACCAAACAATGCAAACCAATGGAGGGTGGCTGGCCTTACTTCTTTATCTTCCCTAGGATTGAATTCATCTAAAAATGTAATATTCCGAATAGATGTAGTCAGTGCTGGTGGGAATCCGGTGTATATAGACAATATCAACATTAGTAATTTTAACGCATCCACAGCAGATTTTAATTCATTCAATACCGATGTTTTAATTCATCCTAATCCCGTAAATGAATCCAGCGAGTTAACATTAACCGTTCCTGCAAATGCAATTGCCAATATTGATATTTATGATGCACAAGGAAAGGTGGTGTTTACTTTGCCTTCGGAGCAGTTGATAGCCGGCGAAAATTCCATAAAATTAGCTCCTTACACGCATCTGCCCTCAGGTGTTTACTTTGCTCGAATTTCAATCAACGGAAACCTTTTTAATAAGCCTTTTGTTATCAGTCAGTAATTTATGTCGTTAAAAAATTTAGTAATTGTAGAGTCACCGGCGAAAGCCAAAACTATTGAAAAGTATTTAGGCGAGGGATTTGTGGTAAAGTCTTCCATGGGGCACATTCGTGATTTGTCCTCAGGAGATTCCGCTATAGATACCCAAAATGGATTTAAACCTAAATACGAGGTTCCACCAGAAAAAAAGAAATTAGTTAAAGAACTGAAAGAAATGGCAAAGCTGGCGGAGACCGTTTGGTTGGCATCGGACGAAGACCGCGAGGGGGAAGCTATCAGTTGGCATTTATTTGAAGTACTAGAATTAAATGAAACCA
Organism: uncultured Flavobacteriaceae bacterium; assembly: GCA_964446075.1. Taxonomy (GTDB): domain Bacteria; phylum Bacteroidota; class Bacteroidia; order NS11-12g; family UBA955; genus JAGKXC01. The sequence goes on from CAYUNO010000050.1 coordinate 7,168, forward strand.
ATACCAAACGTATTGTATTTAATGAAATTACAAAGACGGCAATCCAAAAAGCAATTGCAAATCCAAGAAGTATAGATAAGTTTTTAGTAGATGCTCAGCAAGCGAGGCGTGTTCTGGATCGATTGGTAGGTTTTGAGTTATCTCCGGTTTTATGGAGAAAAGTAAAGCCATCTTTATCCGCTGGTAGAGTGCAATCGGTTGCGGTTAAACTGGTAGTGGAACGCGAACGCGAAATTCAGGAATTTGAATCGGGTTCCGAATATAAAATTACTGGAGAATTTGAGACCTCGTCGGGCAAGATGTTAAAGGCCGAAGGTTCAAAAAAGTACAAACAAAAAGAAGGTGCAAAAGCATTCTTGGAATCGTTGGTAGGAGAGTTGTTCGCCGTATCTAATTTGGAGGTAAAGCCAACATTTAGAAATCCGTCACCGCCGTTTACTACATCTACATTACAACAAGAAGCTTCTCGAAAATTAGGCATGGATGTAACTTCAACCATGCGAATAGCGCAGAAACTGTACGAAAATGGACATATAACCTATATGCGTACGGATTCGGTGAATTTAAGTGCTTTTGCTATAAGTGCAGCAACCAATGCAGTGAATGAGTTGTATGGTGCTAAGTACAGTAAATCTAGAAATTTTTCAACCAAAAGTGAGTCGGCTCAAGAAGCACACGAGGCCATAAGACCAACCAATTTTATGGCGCACGTAGCAGGCGACGATCCTCGAGAACAGAAGCTATATCAATTAATTTGGAAGCGCTCCATTGCTTCTCAAATGGCAACTGCGGAACTAGAGAAAACCACAATTACCTTACAAGACAACTCAAAGAAATCGGAATTTTACGCCGAAGGAGAAGTAATTAAATTCGATGGTTTCTTGAAAGTTTACATGGAGAGTAAAGACGATGAAGAGGAGGAGGATGGAGAATCCTCTGGAGTTTTGCCTGCTGTTTCAATAGGTGAGTCCATGGAGGTGAAGAAGATAGTTGCTACAGAGCGATTTGCAAAACCAGCACCGAGATACACCGAAGCTTCATTGGTAAAGAAATTGGAAGAATTAGGTATAGGCAGACCGTCTACCTATGCACCAACCATTACAACCATTCAAAAAAGAAATTATGTTCAATTACAAACCCGTGAAGGAAAAGAACGATCGATTTCTGAAGTAACATTAAAAGAGGGCCAAGTAAGCGAAAAAGTTAAAACTGAAAAATACGGTTTTGAGAAAAATAAGTTGTTTCCAACCGATATCGGATCGCTTGTAACCGATTTCTTAACCGAGAATTTTCAGGAAATTTTAAATTATGGTTTTACAGCTGCAGTAGAAAAAGAGTTCGATGAAATAGCTCAAGGTAAAAAAGGATGGCAAGAGATGCTTGAAGGATTTTATCAGCCGTTTCATAGTACAGTAGAAAATGCCTTAGTAAATTCCCAACGAGTAACTGGCGAGCGTATTCTGGGCTCTGACCCTATCTCGGGTAGACAACTTTCTGTTAGAATGGGTAATTATGGTCCATTTGCTCAGATTGGCACAAAAGAGGATGGTGGGGAATTGCGGTATGCAAAATTGGGCGAAGGTCAAACTTTGGAGACTATTTCAGTAGAAGATGCCCTCAAGTTGTTTGAATTGCCTAAAACCGTGGCAACCTATGAAGGCGAACCGGTAATCGCCAATGTTGGAAGGTACGGTCCGTACCTGAAAATTGGTGAAAAATATATTAATGTTGAAAAAGGTACAGATTTGCATGCATTAACGGAAGATGATGCAATGGCATTGGTAACAGCTGCAATGAGCGGTACACAATATCCGATTAACTTAGGAGAATATAACGGTGCTAAAATCGAAATAATGAAAGGTAGATACGGCCCCTATATTCCTTATGGCGGGCAATTTGTATCTATTCCCAAAAATGTTGCCCCCGAAGATGTTACCCTAGAAGCAGCAATTAAGTTGGTGGATGCTAAAATTTCAGGTGTTTCTGCGGACATTTTAAAATCATTTACAGAGGATGCTTCTGTTCAGATTCTAAACGGTAGGTATGGTCCGTACATAAAACAGGGTAAGAACAATATAGCCATTCCAAAGGGTACTTCTTGGGAGAACTTAGTTTGGGACGATATAAAGAAAATGATTGAAGAATCAGCGAATAAACCCAAGAAGGCATTTGTTAGAGGCAAGAAAAAATAGGGTTTTGTAGTCGGTAATTAATTTCAATTTGGGTTATGATCTCCATGCAAGAATTAAAGGCGATGATTTCCTTGCTTGATGATCCCGATGAACGTATTGCAACATCGGTAGAAAATAGATTGATGCAAGAGGGAGATTCTGTGGTTAAACCAATGGAAGATATCTGGTTTTCCAATGAGTTCCCCCATTTAGCAATCGAGATAGAATCGCTGCTAAAGAAAATAAATCAGCATGAAATATTATCACAATTTCGCAATTGGTGGAATTCCCCGCAGCCCGATTTATTAATGGGATGGTTTATACTTAGTAGAACCAAATACCCGGGGTTGCAGTTGCAGGAGCTTAAGAATCGCATCAACGAAATTAAATTGGATTGTTGGTATCGACTTGGAAATGTTCATAGAAAAATGGATCAGATCCAAATAATCAATCATGTTTTATTTGAACACCATCGTTTTAAAGGAAATGCTGATGATTATCATGCCCCGGATAATTCATTTTTAAATTCTGTATTGGATACTAAAAATGGAAATCCAATCAGTTTATCGGTGTTGTATATTCTAATTTGTCAAAGTTTGGGTTTGCCCGTTTTGGGAGTGAATTTACCGCAGCATTTTGTGGTGGCTTTGTGTCAACAGCCTGAGAATTCTGTATCTTGTCCATTGGATGGCTCTTGGCTTGATCCAGCCATGGCAGATCCTGTAGTCTATATCAATCCCTACAATAGAGGACAGTTGTTTACTAAGGATAATATCGATTCATTTTTGAAAGTGATTGGTATTCAATCGCAACCAGAATTCTATAAGCCATGTGCTAATTTGGATATTTTGAAAAGAATGCTAAGAAATTTGCATTATTCGTATTCTAAATCTGGATTCGAATCGGAAAAAATATTTATTGAACAGCTAATGGAAATTGGCGGAATGGGAGATGAAATCCCCGAAAATTAATAGACATTTACAATCGGGATTTAGTGTTTGGCGTTACCATTAAAAATTGCGATTTTTGCAACTTATAATTATGGCTGAAAAACCAATTATCATGCCCAAAATGGGTGAAAGTATCGCCGAAGCTACGGTTATTCGTTGGTTAAAAAACGAAGGAGATCGAGTTGAAAAGGATGAAGCGATAGTTGAAATTGCTACCGATAAGGTTGACAGTGAAATTCCAAGTACCGAATCCGGAATATTGGTAAAACAATTGTACGGCGAAGGACAGGTAGTGAAAGTAGGGGAACCTGTAGCTATGATTAATACGGAAGGTGGATCTGCAGTAGCATCGACACCTGCACCTGCCGCTGCTTCGCAGCCTGTGGTTGAATCCGCTGCTGCACCAAGTGCGATTGAAGCAGCAGTGGCCATTGAAACTACCATTCAAAAAGCAACTGAACTGACTGGACTTTCTTCAGGCAGTGTAAATAGCGATAGATTTTATTCTCCTTTGGTAATGAACATAGCCCGTCAGGAGGGTATAGGCATGGCCGAATTAGATAAAGTTCCTGGAACCGGTAAAGAGGGTAGAGTAACCAAAGCGGATATTTTAGCATACGTTGAAAACAGAGCATCGGGCAATGCGGTAGCAACTACTTCAACAGTCCCTGTTGCTGCATCGGCTGCTTCTACATCGGCACCGGCTGCGGTAACTACACCAGTTGCTTCAACAACAACATCATCCGCTAATCAAGGTTCAGCTATAACGATTAAGGCTCCGGCGGTTTCATTAAATGCAGGGGATGAAGTGGTGGAAATGGATAGAGTGCGCAAACTAATTGCCGATCATATGGTGATGAGTAAGCATATTTCACCACATGTAACCAGTTTTGTAGAAGCCGATGTTACCAATTTGGTGAACTGGAGAAACTCAATTAAGGATAAATTTAAGAAGAAAGAGGGTGAAAATATCACCTTTACCCCCATTTTTATGGAAGCGATTGTAAAAGCAATCAAGGATTTCCCAATGATTAATGTTAGCGTGGATGGCGATAAAATCATCAAACGCAAAAATATCAACGTAGGAATGGCCGTTGCTCAGCAAAATGGGAACCTGATAGTCCCTGTTATCAAGAATGCGGATACCATGAATTTATTGGGCTTAACCCGTGCAGTAAACGACTTGGCAAATCGTGCGAGAATTAACAAATTATCGCCCGATGAAATACAAGGCGGTACCTATACGTTAACCAACGTAGGTTCTTTTGGTAACGTGTTTGGTACTCCGGTAATTAATCAGCCACAAGTTGCAATTATGGCCGTAGGTGCCATACGTAAAAAGCCCGCTGTTTTGGAGACCGAACATGGGGATGTGATTGCTATCCGACATATGATGTATCTTTCTCATAGTTACGATCACCGTGTAGTAGACGGTGGCTTGGGAGGGATGTTTGTTCGTCGTGTTGCGGATTATTTAGAGCAGTGGGATGTAAACCGAGAGATTTTC
>CAYUNO010000051.1:0-11727 GCA_964446075.1 uncultured Flavobacteriaceae bacterium
AAGTGGTGTGCAGATTGCTCATCATTGAAAAGCATACCTCGCTGTTTTAACAAGGCAATTTGATCTGCTATGGAGTAAGGCGTTTTATTTGCCATAGCTATAAAAAAAGAATGACCCGTTAGCAGATCTTACGGTATGCTAACGGGTACTGTTGTTACAAAAGTACAACAATTTTTGAATTCTCTCCAAATTGAAAATAATTACCATCGCATCATGTTTGTGAATTTAGCATAGGTTCATTATCTCCGAATAACCTAGAAGAAACTTAAATTAGTCAATCAAGCCCCCATTTGGGCTGCTTGGTTTCTAGGGGGGGTGGCAATATAATTAATAAACAATTGAATAATATGGAGTTAAGTCGGCAGGTGAGCCTTTGTCTCTCTCCGCCAGATAAAATTGGTAAAGCCTTGCTAAACAAAAGTTTAGCGAGGCTTTACTTTTGGAGCAAGACATGATTGTAGTTTCAGCAAGAAACTACGCAACTTAGGATTTTAGATTTATTTTTATTAAATTTCACTTTTACCTTAGGAATGTTGAAAATTCGTAAACTATTACAAGTGAATGTAATACTTGGTTACCTTGCTTGTGTTAATGTATTGAAGGCGCAAATACCGCCAACACTTCAATATGGATTTTATGGAGGTCATGTTGTAAACTTTTGGGATCGACTGGAGGATTACAAAAGGGAAAATGATGGCCTCAATCCTAGTTACGGCATTAAAGTTAGATATGGTTGGAAAAAAAACCGGTTAACATGTCAATTGGGGTTTGAAGAACAAAGGTTTTCGAATATACGTACAGGGCCAATTTTTAATCAAGGAACCATTCGAAGAAGACAAATAATATTGAAATATTATAATCCAGAGATTACATATTCAAAGCAACTATCATCAACAAAAAGGAGCAATCTTTTTGTTGATATGGGTCTCGCACTTAAGTATAATAACTATTCAAGTTATACAACGTATAGAGGTGATGGTAGATTTATTTATAGTTTGGGGGATAATCCGAGTAGAAGGTCAAAAGTTACATTTAATACCTCGGTATCGTATGAATTTAATTTTGGAAGATTTTCAACCTTAATAAAGTCGGGGCCAAATATTAGTTTAGTAAATATTTCTAGCGGCGTAGAGGAAGAAAGAAATGTTTTCAACTTCAATTCGCGAGTATGTATAGTAAGTCAAGCAGTACTTTTTGTTAAACTTTGGTGATATGTTGAAATTAGGAAAAAAAACGAATTGCTTTCTGTTATTATGTTTGTTTTGTGCAACCTCAAACGCACAATTCTATTTTGATTTATCCAGCGGAGTTGCAATAAGGCAAAAATTCTCTGTTTTTTTATGGGATAAATCTGTTGAAGTTGTTCATCCAAGTATAAATGCAGCTGAACAATTTCAATTTGGATATAAATCTAGTAAATATATATCTTCAATTAGTTTGGCTTACTACAATACTTCGTTTCTCCTAGACCGATGCCAATATTCGGGTGAACCGCCAAGAAACGTGGATTTATTTAGACAATACCAACTTGAAGGTAAAGGATATGCGGTTACTTTTCATCCAAGAATTGGGGCTAACTTTATTTTGAACAGAGAGAGGATAGCACTTAGTCAAACCTTTGGATTAAATCTTATGTTGGATCAAGGTGTAAGAAATGTTTATGGAGATGGAAAATCCGCTATTGTAAAAATGTATGACACAAGCTCCACTGTATATTATTATAATTTCTCGCCATCCATACAGAATAAAGCCATTACTTCAGCAACAGAAATTGAATGGAAGTTGAAAAAGTGGACTTTGGTTGGTACGATAGAGGGGCAGTATAAATTTAAAATATTTAAATGGTATAGAAATGACCGATTAAATGCGGGTCGTACAGCAACATATAATGTATGGGAAGATGATGTATTTCAACTGCTTTGCACAGTGGGCATTCGCAGGTACATAGGTAAAGGAATCAACCAAAAATAAGCATGAAAAAGTGGGCATTTATTTTAGTTTTTTCATGTTTTGGCATTATCAATGCATATAGTCAAGCCAATGCTCATATTAAATTAAATGTTTTTACAGGGCATATGACAAATCTTTGGGATAGGCTTGAAGAATACGATCGTGAAAATTTGGGATTGAATCCTGTTTTGGGTCTAAGCGCAGGATACTTTAGAAAAAAACATGGAATTACAATAGGATTCGGTACTGAAGAGCAACACTTTGCTAATGTTTATAAGGGTTCTTTTTTGGTTTCTAGTATGGTTGAAAGACAGGAAAATATTTTAAAATATTATTGCCCTTCAATTTCATATTCAACAACACTGTGGTCAAAAAAGAGACATTCAATATTTGCAGAATTTGGTATTGGATTAAAAGTTAACCACCATTTGTATTATAAAAAAACTTTTCACAATGGTTGGGTGTATGCAAGAGTCGATGATCTTCCAAATAACCCAATTAAATTAAATTTAGACCAGTGTATCATTTATCAGTGGCAGTATGGCCGATTTTTAGCGGGTTATAAATTTGGCTTAAGTTCTGGATTTGTGAATTTATATAGCGAAAGAGAGGTTGCCCGAAATGCATCTAATTTCAATTCTCGGGTTTCATTTATAAATCAAGTAAATATTGGTTTTAATATTAATAATAACTAATTTGAGTGTTATTCTTTTGGTATACTAAATTTAAACTATTTTGGCTAATACCATTGTTCCTGTTTCAGATGAATGTTGTCATTGGACAAAGTTTAAGTTCCATTTTAGAATTCCAAAATAGTTATGGATTCAAGATAAAACGAAATCAAATTGACCAATATTCGAGCATCGTCATGTGTAAGGGAAATGAAAATTCCTTGTCATTTATCGGCACTAAGATTATAGATTCAAAATCTACTATACTTTTTACTTTAAACTTGGTTGATGGCAAAATGGAACATCGTCAGATTGTGCTTCCCGATAGTACTGTCGCTCAAATCAGAAATGACAACGATGCCGTGAATGGTATTGCAATGAATCGCAATATTTTCACTATGGTATTATTGCAAAAAGTTCATGTTTTCGAGTTGGATGGAACTAAACAAAAATATCATTTAATCAAATCTCATCCGTTACCGTATTTATCGAGTGATATCCAAATGGTTGGTTCTGAATTGGTTATTTTTGGCTCATATCCTACTTATACGGATGAAATCAAAAATAACTACCTAGCAATAATTGATTTAACTGCCGATAACCCGCAGATCCAGTATACTTATTTGGATGGATATGATGCTAGTATTTATCATATTCTGGGCTTTTGATCTATACAAATGGCAAAAGTAATTCTCTCTTCAATTGCAGTATTGCTATTCTTCTGCTCTAGTAGTAAACGTGATACAACTATTTACGTCAACATATCAAATCCTTATTTTACTGGATGTTTAACCCATTTAATTGAATATTTGGAACGTAATCCAAAGTTGGCTGGAAAAACAAAGTATTTAGTAAATGAATACAAATATTCTGATTTTATTATTTTACAAAAGAGACTCAAACAGAAATTTAAAGTCCATTCAAAAATATTATCACCCTATTCAAAAGAAATAAAAAACGATTCAATCCACTTTGGAAGAGCCAAATATTCACCAGAAGTTATTATTAGGATTGGAAGCAATTACATGGTTTTTGAAAATAATATTTGTTTTCAAGGTGATATGTTAGTGTCTGACACATTGTCTAGAACCCTTACCTCATTATTATCAAAGTAAGTTGTTAGTATGTAATTGACTAATTCTATTTACCAGCCATTATCCATGGAAGAATTCTCCAGAAATTCTACATAAAAAAAACCGCCTCCCGAGGGAAGCGGCTTTCTATAAGTTAGGTTAGGTTATAGGTTCTTAATAATTGTTGAGCATCATCGGCATGATCAACATGGTAATGTCTTCGGAATTTTCATTTTCCTTGGGCACTACCAAGCCCGCGCGGTTGGGTTGCGACAACTGGATCTGCACAAATTCACCATCGATGGTGCTTAACATTTCCTTTAAAAACTTGGCATTGAAACCAATTTCCATGTCGTTGCCATCAAACTCACAAGGAATTCTCTCAGTAGCTTCGTTGGCCATTTCGATATCTTCTGCACTAATCGTTAACTCCGCACCGGCCATTTTCAAACGAATTTGGTGGGTGGTTTTGGATGCGAAAATGCTGATACGGTTGATGGAACTCAACAAGTCCATGCGCGAAATGGTAAGAGTATTGGGATTCTCGGTTGGAATTACCACGTTGTAATCGGGGTATTTCTCGTCCAACAATCGGCAAATCAACCTAGTGTCTCCGAAAGAAAATCCTACATTGGTTTTATTAAAGTCAACCGCTACCGGCGTCTCATCGTTCGGTAAGGCAGTTTTTAACAGATTCAATGGCTTCTTCGGTACGATAAAACTCTCGTTCACACCGGGTTTAATATCGTGGCGGGTGAAACGCACCAACTTGTTAGCATCGGTTGCAACGAAAATCGCTTTGTCGCCTTTCAATTCTACGAACAACCCAGTAAGGTTTAATCGAAGTTCATCGTTGCCGGCGGCAAATAGAGTTTTGCTCACGGCACGCAACAAAATATTGGCGGGAGCTTGAAAACTGTTGTCGCCGTTAATTTCGGGAATGGTGGGGTACTCAGAACCGTCTTGACCGGCCATTTTATATCGACCGTTTTTACTCACTACTTCAATGCTGAAGGTAGCAGAATCAATTTTAAAGGTTACCGAATCGCTGGGAAGAGAACGCAAAATATCAATCACCATTCGGCTAGGCACAGCCACTTTAAAATCCTCTTTGGCATCCACTTTCAGGGTGGTTGTCATGCTGGTTTCCAAATCGGTACTGGTGATGGTTAACTCTCCACCGCGAACGTCGAAAAGAAAGTTCTCCAGAATGGGGATAAGGGGCTTAGACATGATTGCTCCGTTAACGGTAAGCAGATGCTGAAGCAGGTCGCTGGATTGTGCTATGAAATTCATACCTGTGGTTGATGGGAATTGTGTTTCCTCGATTACAAACCTATTTTAGTTTTGCCAAATAACAATTAACAACTTTAGCCGTTTTATAAACATGTTGCCTACAGGCTACAATAACAGCTGGTTTTTTACTCTTTGTTTTTTTCGGTTTCTTCGTCAACGATAATAAATATATCTTCCCCGTCCCGTTTCATGAGATATTTTTCACGAGCGAAGCGTTCCAACTTGCGTTCGTTGCCAAATAATTCGCGTTTTTGCACTTCCAATCGGGCAATTTTTTCTTTTTGTTGGGCGATACTTTCTTCCAAGGCCGAAATCTCCTGAGACACTCGGTATCGATAAAACATATTATTCATATCGAAAAAAAGCATCCACAACGTAAAAAATCCAAACAAGATGTGGTAGCGATAGCGAATGATGGGATGAAACATGGTACTAAGTTCTTACCTTTTCGGCAAGCAAACAAACCTCGATAACGGCTGTTTGATATTTTGGTCTAATTTTACAGCCAAATATGAAAACATCGAGTTTATTAACCTTTGCAGCGATTACTGCGATTATTTCTGTGGTATCGTCCTGCGGAAAAGCAGTAAAAAACGATGCGGTCACTAACATCGTGTGGAAAAAGAACGACTATGCCAGCCTGTTTAAATTGGGAACAGCAGGGAAAGATTCGTTTTTAGAGGTTTACAACAACGACAGTTCGGTATTGGGTAAGTTTTTTTGGGGCGAAAGCGATTCGGTTGTTGGGTATCGAAAAATTAGTAACCGAAATCGCATTGTTTCGTTGGCCGCACCGTACAGTTTTATGCTCACCGAATTGGGAGTAGCTAGAAGAATTGTGGGGGTGGATAATTTGGATTATATCGGTCATCCTGCATGGTTACAACCGGCCGATGCGGGAAAAGACATCAGCGAATCTGGCATTGCGGATGCTTACCGAAAAATGGAAGTGTATAGCAAATCTGGTACATTATTGCCCGAAAAGTTGAAAAGCGTTCATCCCGATGTGGTGATTGGGTATTGGACAACGCCGGATGACCAGGAGTTTGCCGAGGGCATGACCAAAAAGCAAATACCGTTTATTTGGTGTCAAAACTGGTTGGAAACCCATCCTTTGGGCAGGACCGAATGGATTTTGGCTTTCGGATGGTTAACGGGGAACGTGGGCAAGTCCGAGTCGTTGTATGCTACTATTAAAACGGATTATTTGAAGCTGGCTGAACAGGCTGCAGCTAGGGATCGGGAGGTGGCTATAACGGTAGCGGCGAATGTACCCTACCCCAATGGCTCTTGGTTTATGCCGGTAAAATCGGATTTATTGTATAAACTGGTGGCCGATGCGGGTGCCGAGCTGATTGCATTGGATAAGGATAAATCGATGGCTACAATGTCGATGGAAAAAGCCATTGGGATGGTAAAAAATGCGCATATTTGGATTAACACCGATATGTACAGCAACGCGAAACAGTTGGCTTTAGACAATCCGTCGGTAAGTTCCGTGAAAGCGTTCAAAGACAAGCACGTGTACCACTACAATTCGGTAAAAAACAATTTCCGGAATCCTTATTGGGATCGGGGGAACATGTATTGTAACGAGGTATTGGCGGATTTAATTACGATTATTAATGAGATGCCGGATGCGGGAAAGTCCCAGCAACTGCACTACTACCGCAATGCCTTTAAGTGAGGTGATGTCTACCGTGAAAGTTCACAGCGAGTGTACAAAACCGCACATTGAACATGGGTAACCACTTGGAATTAAAACAGTTAAAAAAGAAGTAAATTAACATCGCTCATCCGTGAAGATCACTAAGTGCAAAAAACAGCAGACTAGAGATTGTTAATCCAATTAAAAACAAATAGTTAAAAAACTAAAAATCATTATCACTTACCCCATGAAAAAGAACCTGCTCTTAATTGTCTTTTTGTTGTTACTGTTGGGAACGGTGGTGGTGGATATGACTTGGGACCGCGGAGAGGGTGTTGGCTTGGGGGAATGGTTGAATTCTGAAATTTTTTATGAATTCCGTTTACCGAGGGTGTTGGGTGCGGTTTTGGCGGGGGTGTTGTTATCGTGGAGCGGGTTGATGATGCAAACGTTGTTTCGCAATCCGTTGGCGGGACCGTTTTTGATTGGAATCACGCCCGGAGCTTCGTTTGGAATTGCGTTGGTTACGTTTTTGGGGTATGCGTTATTTCCGGATAGCACCGGCTGGGCGGTGCCCAGTTTACCGGTAGCGGCATTGTTGGGTGCAGGATTGGTGATGATGGTTCAATGGCAGCTCTACCGGGTTTGGAAAGACATCAACAGTTTATTGTTGGCGGGATTGATTTTGGGATATTTTTTTGGTGCGGCGGTGGATATTTTACAACAGTGGGGCGAGGCACGTCAATTGAAATTTTTTGTACTGTGGAACATGGGGAGTTTCGACCGATTGCAAGCTTCACAGTTATGGCCTTTGGGTGGGGCGGCCATAGCGGGAGGATGTATCCTCTATGCCGGCCGATACAAGTTTAATAATTATTTACTGGGTGATATTTATGTACAGAGTGCTGGCAGCAGTTTGACCGGCATCCGCGCCGCGCTGATCGCGGGCGCGGCCGCTATGGCCGCCCTGTGCACCGCGTATTGTGGACCCATCTCCTTTGTTGGCATCCTGGCACCGCACGCCGCAAGAACCCTCCTACGTACAGACGCCCACGAAAAAACACTCTGGATCACCGCCCTCGCCGGCATCGCCCTTACCGTTGGCGCCGATTTCCTAGCCCATTACGCCATCCCCGACTTCTCCCTACCCCTCAACGCAGTCCTCTCCCTCGTTGGTGCTCCCATCGTTTTTATTATTCTGCTGCGTAAAAATCCTAAATACTAGTAATCAACAGTCCTCCATTGAGCTCCGCATCCACCCTCACTCCAAATGCTCAACGCGGATAATATTCTCAATCTGATAATCAATTATCGGATCGTATTCCACCTTTAAATCATGTCCGTATATACTTCCGAAGGCTTGCCAAAACAATGCCTCCCCCGTACCTCGGTAATTCTTCATGATCGCCCAACTCGTCTTGCCCGTTTCCCTATGCAACAACTTCATCAACACCTGCCCCTCCCCAATCGTTAAATTCTTCAATTGATCCATATACATCTCCTTCAAACTCGCCTCACACTCTTTTATATATTTCTTCTTGGCCTTCTTATCGGTAATCGTATTCAATTTGTCCTCCATCGCCTTCATCTTCAACGCCGCCATCTTGGCATACGGCAAGGTCTTCTTTACCCGTCGCTTCAGTGTTAAATAAGCCTGCTTCTTGTCTTCGTCCATGCTGGTGGTAATCAATATGGGATCCATTCGCTGAAAATCCTCCACCACCAAGGTGTCGGGTGGATTTTTACCATCCCCCAATCTCGAAACCGTTGGCGCTTCGGGCAGTACAATCTTGGTCTGTGCTCCCACATCCCCCATCATACCCAGCCCCAACAACACAATGGCCGCCACCTTCCCGCTAATTCCTTTCTTGCCCAATACAATAAATCCAACCGACCCCACCAAGATCAATACCAAAGAAATCACCTGTGCCTGAGAAAATACCATACCACCTAATCTATATAAACTATCCCCATGTTCGCGTATCAATTCGATGACAAAGCGTTCTAATCCGGCGAAAATCATGTACATCGCAAACAATCTACCCGGTTTCCAAGCCTGTTTTCTTCCCCAAAACCACAAAATCGCAAACAACCCCATGGCCATCAATGCTTCGTACAACGGGGTTGGATATACAGGTGTAGATAATTGATAGGCATATTCATCCAAAGACCCCGGAATGTACTCCATATCGGGTCCCGCTTCCCGTCCCAACACGTTATTCGGATATTTATAAGCCCAAGCCCAATCGGGTAAACCTGGATTTGGACTCACATTGGCAATCCCCCAATCGCCGTCGCCAGAAAAATGACAGCCAAATCGGCCGATTCCGTAACTCAACATCATCCCTGGTCCGCCAGCATCCAAGACCGATTTCCAAGGCAACCCCTGAGATCTACTATATAACAATACCCCGGCTCCACCGCAAATCAATCCACCGTAAAACGTCCAACCGCCTTGCGTCATCATCATCCCCAATAATCCTTCTTCTTCCAAACCCCGCATAAACACCTCCCAATTTTCCACCAAGTGAAATAATTTAGCGCCCAAAAAACCACTGGCCAAGGCCACCATCGTAACCGATCCCATCAGCGCTCCCGCTGGCATTTGAACCATCTCATCCACCCGCGGCAATGCCCGCTGTTCCTTGTCTTTTTTCCAGGTACTCCAAACAGACCAACCCATCACACCCAATCCCAACAGCCAATTCCCTTCGGTAGTGAACACATGTTCCGGCGGCGAAAATCTAGAATTGCTGCTCGCTTCAACCAATAAATACAGAATTTTATAGCCGAAAATAAACGACATCAACCCGTTGATCACGTATTCGCTCTTAGCCATAGGCTTTCCCTGGTTGTTTTCCATAGAAATCTTAGGGAATAAACCCAACTCCGTTTTACGATCAAATTCCTGCTTGATAGCCCAGTAGGCAGCACCAATGGACAACGCCACAAAAAATCCGAAGGTATTTACTACCTTCAAAAATGGCAGTTGTAACCCCGTTAGGTAATAAACAAAATGATAAATGGTTGCAAACACAGGTGCAAATTACAACACAGAAACCGTACTCCGTGTAACTCCCGCGTAATCCAAGGTGCCCGATACCCAACCTTCGGGGGTAATTTCCGATAATTCCGATAATACCAACGTATTCACCAACAAGGGATCATACGGCGTTCCCACCTTAATATAATTGTCTGTAAACCCAAACATCCAACCGTTCTTTTCTTCCTCTTCAAACAACACAACTCGTTGAGTGCCCAAATGTTCTCGGTAAAAATGCATGCGTTTTTTTTCGCTTAATCCACGCAAACGCTCACCGCGCTCCATTCTCACCTTCACTGGGACCACCTCTTTCATTTTTTTGGCGGTGGTATTGGCGCGCTCACTGTAAGGAAAAACATGCAAGTAACTCACATCCAACTCGTTAATAAAAGTGTATGTATCTAAAAAATGCTCCTCCGTTTCGCCCGGAAAACCCACAATCACATCCACTCCTATTCCGCAATGCGGCATCAACGATTTAATATATCCAATCCGATCTGCATACAATTCCCGCTGATAACGTCGGCGCATCCGACTCAAAATTTCATTATTTCCACTTTGTAAGGGAATATGAAAATGCGGAACAAATTTGTTGCTTTGGGATACAAATTCGATGATTTCGTTGGTTAGCAAATTGGGTTCGATGCTTGATATTCGGAAACGCTCAATTCCATCAATTCCATCGATGGCCTGCACCAAGTCGTAGAAGTTCTCTCCAGTACCCGCACCAAAATCCCCCAAGTTCACCCCGGTTAACACCACTTCTTTTGCTCCGGTCTCAGCCGCCTTCTTCACCAATGCCACGGTTTCTTCCACCGATCCACTTCTGCTTGCTCCCCTAGCCAAGGGAATAGTGCAAAAACTGCAAAAATAATCGCAGCCATCTTGAACTTTTAAAAATACACGGGTTCTATCTCCGGTGCTAAATCCAGGCACAAACTGATTCACCTCCTTAATTGGGGCATTGTAAACCCTGGCTTTTGGCTCTTTTATCAATCCGTGTAAATGGTCCAACAATTGAAATTTCTCTGCCGCTCCTAAAACCATATCCACTCCCGGAATGCCTGCAATTTCTTGGGGTTTTAATTGTGCATAACAACCAATAACTACAATGTAGGCCTCGGGATTTTGTTTCAATGCTTCACGTACCACTTTTTTGCATTTCCGATCGGCATGATCCGTAACCGAACACGGATTAATTACATACACATCCGCCGATTCTTGAAATTCCACCTTCTGGAATCCCCCTTGAATCATCTGTTGACCAATAGCACTGCTCTCTGCAAAGTTCAATTTGCACCCTAAGGTGTAGAAAGCAACGGTATTCGACATAAGAAATTAAAATGCAAAGATAATTAAAAGGGAATTAACCGCTGAAAACACTAAAAAAACCCCGCCTTAAAAACCAAAAGACACATGAACAACGTCAGTTACATCTATAAAAGCACACACCAGATCCGAAATCAAACAAAATCAAATGCAATTTCAACGCATAGGTGCAACAACCAATTCAGGTATTAAAACACCATGCAAAACTCTAAAGACCACGTTCCAATGAATTTGCCGGTTCCGGTGACAGGCAATACTCCCGCGGGCTGACCTTGACCGTCTACCTCAGGTAATTTAAATCGTCTGCCACCCATGTCGGAACTGTTATCAGACCGAGGATTCATGTTCAACACCGAACACTTAATATTCACATTGTATCCCATCGCATACCCTCTAAATTGGTAGCCAACAACACCCTGCACATCAAAACGCGTAAACGGCAGGTTCTGCCATGAACGCAAATAAACGTCTTTATAAAACGGCTCCTTATTTGGGCCAACGTATAGTTTGGATTGCAATAACAACGATGGTTGTAACCCAAATTGGATATTTCTCTTCTTTTCGTCCCCCGAATTACTCAGCCGATATTGTGCTAACAGCGGAAAATCCATGGTAACCAACCCTATTTGCGAATACGCCGAATTAGAAACGCTATCCAATTTTCGTGGATTGGCAAAATTCCCGCCTCGCAATCGCAAATCCATACCGGTTTGCCAA
>CAYUNO010000052.1:0-531 GCA_964446075.1 uncultured Flavobacteriaceae bacterium
CTACTTCATGTAGTAAATTTGTGCTATGATTCAAGACAAATCACAATATTTTATTCAACTCGAAGAATCTTATGGAGCCCACAACTACCATCCCTTACCTGTAGTGCTGGAACTTGGAAAAGGAGTGGAAGTTTGGGATGTGAATGGGAAGAAATATTGGGATTTTTTATCGGCATACAGTGCTGTTAATCAAGGTCACTGTCATCCCAAAATTATATCAACGTTGCATACTCAATCGCAACGATTAACATTAACCTCACGTGCTTTTCATAACAATCAATTAGGACCATACGAAGAGTATATCACCAATTTGTTTGGTTTTGACCGTGTTTTGCCGATGAATACAGGAGTTGAAGGAGGGGAGACGGCAATTAAATTAGCCCGTAAATGGGGATATGAGATAAAAGGAATTGCCAGCAATCAGGCTAGGGTAGTATTTGCAACAGGTAATTTTTGGGGTAGGACTATAGCTGCTATAAGTTCAACACAAGACTCGGATAGTTATGGGAATATCGGACCATTAGTGCCGGG